>NZ_JANKBZ010000035.1 GCF_024623785.1 Archangium lipolyticum | reverse complement strand
TGGCCCACAACGTCAGCCGCCTGCTCACCCGCCGCAGGCTTTTGTGCGTCTACTTCCTGCTGCCTGCTTCCCCGGCCTGCGACGAGCCTCCAGAGCTATTCTGATCAACCCTGTGGTCGGACCAGTTGGCGCGAAGTGCGACCGAGAGGTCCTCACCTCCTCGCATCCAATCGGCTGCTGTCGGATGAACTAGAATGGAGGGAATGAGCCATCCCCTCGATTCGCGAACGAGGCATGCCCCCTGGAGGCTGTTGAGCCTGGTGATGGCACTGGCAGTGCTCGGTGGCTGCCGCACCGTTCCCGTGCAGGTGTCTCCCCTGGCCTCGGAGCTACACTTCAGCGGACGGGTGGATCGTGAGCATCCGGGTGGTCCCCGTCTCGCCTGGGGGGGCACGTCCCTGACCGCGCGCTTCACCGGTACCTCCATCGGCCTGCGTCTGCTCGACCTGCCCAAGAACGAGGAGCTGTCCCCCAACCGCTTCCGCTTCAGCGTGGATGGCTCGCCCTTCCGCGACCTCTACGTGGGCGAGGGACGCCTGCTCTACCGCCTCGCCGAACACCTCCCCGAGGGTGAGCACGTGCTGCGCCTGGAGAAGGAGACCGAGTCCGTCGTCGGGGAGACCCAGCTCCTCGGGCTCGAGCTGGATCCGGGTGCCCGGTTGCTGCCCGCTCCCCCAGCCCCCTCGCGCCGCCTCGAGTTCATCGGCGACTCGGGCCTCACCGGCTACGGCATCGAGGGCAAGAACGAGACGTGCAGCTTCAACGCGGAGACCCAGCGCAACTCCCTCACCTGGGCCGCCCTCGCCGCCAGCGAGCTCCAGGCCGAGGCGGCCTTCATCGCCTTCTCCGGCAAGGGCGTCGCCGTCAACTACTCGAACGACCCCACCCCCACCCTGCCCCAGCTCTACGAGCGCACCCTCCCCTATCGCGAGGACAGCCGTTGGGACTTCCACTCGTGGGTGCCCGACGCCGTGGTCATCCAGCTCGGCGCCAATGACTTCTGGAAGGAGCACCCCGGCGAGGAGCGCTTCCGCGGTGCCTACCGCGCCCTCGTGGAGGGCATCCGGAGCCGCTACCCCAACGCCCACATCCTCTGCGTCCTCGGCTCCAGTCTCGCTGACGAGTGGCCCAAGGAGGTCCACGCGCGCACCCATGCCCGCACGCTCATCTCTGGCGTGGTGGAGACCCTGCGTCAGGGCGGAGATGCCCGCGTGCACTTCGTCGAGGTGCCCCCCCGCCGCGAGGAGGAGGGCTTTGGCTGCGCCTGGCACCCCAGCCGCAAGACACACCAGCGCGTCGCCGGGCAGCTGACATCCCTGCTGCGCGAGCTGCTCGGCTGGCGGTAGCCCCCCCGAGAAAGCCTCACGGCTTCGGCTGCACGGGCGGCACCGCTGGAGAGTTCCCCGGAGACAGCACCGCATCGCATGTGCTTCCGGCCATCCACTGGCGCTTGCAGGCCTCGCGCAGGAGCGGCTCGCGCAACTGCCAGAGCACCACGAAGAGGATGACGAGCGCGATGAGGATCCACGCCCCCGGCGAGCCCTGCTCCGCCTCATCGTCCTCTCGCACCCGCACGAGCACGGAGCGCAGCACGTCGGTCCGATCCACGGTGGCGTTCTTCGGCAGCCTCGGCCTGCGGGTGATGAGGGCCGCCAGGTCGCGTGTGACCATCAACCGGTCGTTGAGCGCCCAACCCGAGCCCTCCAGCAGCAGCGCCAGGTTGCGCTTGCGCAGCTTGAGCCAGCCCAGCAGGCCCGACGGCACCATGACCAGGGCCACGACGATGATCGCCGCCGAGAGGACATCGAAGAGCGTGAGCGACTTCACCTGCGTCACGATGAAGGCCAGTGACGAACCCACCGCCGCGAACGTGATGCCCAGCGCCGCGATGAAGCCCGCCGGCCCCGCCACCGGAGCCGCCGGAGCCGGAGCAGCGGGAGCACCCGGAGCGGGGGGCACCGGAGCCGGCGTGAACCCCTTCTCCAGCTGCGCGTCGAGCGACTTCTCCCCGGCCGTCGCCATCCCCTCGATCTTCGTGGAGATGAAGCGGCCGATCCGCTCGAACGGCCTCGTCATCGCCTCCCACAGCGAGACGGGCTGGTGGATGACCTGCGTCACCACGGCGTCGAACTCGCGGCCCTCCACGTCGTAGAATACGCCGCGCTTGCCCACCAGGAGGTGTGCGCTCCGGCCTCGCGTGGCCGGCACGGCCACCTCGTAGCTCTCCCCCCCCTCCTTCGCCACCACCTGGACGTAGAGGGTGCAGGTGGTGCCCTGGCTCGTCAGCGCCGAGTGCGCCGCGCGGTTCGTCACCAGCACCGCCAGCCTGTACCGCAACCCTCCAAGGATGAGCGTCCCCTTCTCCACCAGCGCCCGCCGCTTCGTCTGGTAGAGGTCCGGCATGCTGATGAAGTTGTTGGCGAACGTCAGCAGCCAGCGCTGGTAGAGGATCAGCCGCTCCAACTCCTCCACCGCGTCCAGCTTGTCCTTCAGCGACAGGTCCGCCCGGCATGCCGCCTCGAGGGCATCCAAATCGGACTCGGGGATGTCCGACAGCGCGTCCACCAGCCCACGCAGGGGGCTCGCGTCGAGCCGTGCCCACCACACCAGGATGGCGTCGGCCCTCGCGCACAGCTCCCGCCAGGCGGTGTCCCCGAGCGTCGCCATGTCGGCGGTGAGGGGCACGGCCACGTCCCGCCGGAACGCCTCGAGCGTCTCGAACGCCGGGCCCCGGTACAGCCGGGACCAGCGCAGCGCTCCCCCCGGCTCGGGCGGCGCGATGGGCAGCTCCGACACCGCCCGCGCGAGCGCCTGCGTGTCCCCGAGCGCGCCCTGGACCCGGCCCGCCTCCAGCTTGAGGCTCGCGACGGCCTCCGGCTGCGCCGCGATCAGCCGGCACTGCAGGAAGTACGTGTCCAGCAGCGGCCGGACCTCCTGGATTCGCCGGGCGTGCTCCACGCTCCGCTCGCCCCACACCAGCACCGACTCCTTCCCCGCCAGGTGCGCCAGCAGCGCGCTCCGCTCCTCCCGCGCGCGCTGGAGCATCGGCGGGTCCACCCCCGCCTGCCCCGCCCGGTTCTTCACCTCGGGGAAGCAGGCCATGAGCTTCCGCGCCAGCGGACGCAGCCGCTCGGGCAGGAACGCCGGGGCGACGATACCGTCCCCGTTCTGCCCCGCCTCGAGCAGCGCCTTCTCGCTGGTCCTCACCTGCTCCAGGGAGATGCGCGTCCGCTCCCCGGCCTTCAGCGTCTCCAGCAGGATGCCGGCCACGTCCCGGAGCTTCACCCCCTCCTCGGAGAGCGCGTCCAGCTCGAGCACCTCGCTCGCCGAGTCCACGCCCTGGTACGATTTCAGCAACCTCGCCGTGTGCTCGACGGCGGCGCGGACCTCGACGACCCGGATGCGCCCGTTCCGGTCGGTGTCGACGAAGGAGAGAAAGCCCCGGTCACAGTTGAGCCCCTCGAGCGGGCAGGCCGTGGCCAGCCACTGGGTCTCCGGGATGCGGACCGCCTCCACGAGCACCTCGAACGAGGGGATGGAGACCTGGAGCGAGCCGCCATAACGGCGGTACACGAGCGAACGTGTCATATGGCGGCGCAAGAGAGCACAGCCGTCCGTCCAATACCCGTCCCACCAGACGTCCATGCGCGCTGACGAACGCGGGACCGGCTGACGATCCGCCCGCCCGCCTGCCCGCTTCAGGCCTCGACCTGCTTGCATCCAGCCCCTGCATCGGGGCATGTCAGATGGCGTGAGCCAGCCAGAGCAGCAGCAGATGGGATCGATCGACGTGGGTACGGCCCAGCGGGGAGTCATCTTCCGCGCCTACACGGAGCAGCGAAGCCCCCGTTTCCAGCTCCGCTACCTCCTGTACCCCGCCGCGCTGCTGTTCATCCTCGGGCTGGGCGTGGTGGTCGTGTCGTACCGCCAGGAGGCCGTCCCCTTCCGCCTCGACACCTACCGGGGCCTGCGCACGGTGCGCCGGGGGATGTCTCCCCAGGACGTCAAGGGCATCCTCGGCCAGCCCATCGCCCGGGAGCGCCGCGGCAATCTGGAGTGCTTCCAGTACGGCCGCCCCAGCATCAAGGTGCCGTACTACACGCTGCACACCCTCTGCTACGAGGACGGCAAGCTCCGTGAGGTGTCCGCGCGGCGCTACAACTCGTGGGTCGTGACGAGTGACGGCGCCATCAGCCCGGCCCCCCTCGAGGAAGAGGAGCCCGCTGCCCCCCCCAGCAACGGCCCGCCGGGCCTGGCCACCACGCCCCAGCCCTGACCGGGCCCTCAGGGCCCTCGCGGAAGCCGGCGCGCCACCTCCACCAGCAGCACGCGCCTGCGCTGGTGGTCCACGTCGTAGAGCGCGATCGCGTCATCCACCACCACCGAGGGCAGGGACGAGCCGTGTCCCTGCGGCTTCACCGGCCGGATCGAGTCCCGCTCCTGCCCCTGTGGCAACTCGGCCGCCACGGCGTCCAGCGCATCACGGATGCGGCGGTAGGTCTCCACTCGCAGGTGGGCGAGCTGGTTCCAGGCGGGTGGGCTGATCTCGACGGTGTACACGGTGGATGGAGTGTGAGGCGACACACTTCTCCATATACTTTGAGGACAAAACATACCAGCCCTCCGTCCCCTTGAACCAGGTGGTCGGCAGGGGTGGAAGTTCAGTATCTAACGAACGCCTCCATGGCCCGTGGACGGAAGGGCCCGCGATCCCCACCGCCCTCGGGAACAAGGCCGCTGACGAGTGCCATCCAGTCCCGCGTCAGGGCATCCACCGCTGGACGTTCGCCGGACACGCCCCCGCTCGTCGGCGTGCGAGGTCCCCGGGTCACCCGCCACTCCCCACGCGCCGTGCTCCACACCAGAGCCGGTGACTCCTCATCCAGACCGGAGTGTGCGCCATGCGTGTCGATTTCCTTCGGGCATTCGCCTGTCTCTTCCTGCTGTGGGGCTGCATGGAGGTGGCGCCCCAGGAGAGCCCGCACCTTCCAAGGAAGGACAAGGAAGCGGAGGCGGCGGTTCCTTCCCGATTCACGGACACGGAGCTCGTCGACGGCCTCGACAGCGCCACCTCCATGAGCATCGCTCCGGACGGGCGCATCTTCATCTGCGAGCAGGAAGGAAGGCTCCGGATCCTCCAGGACGGCAAGCTGCTGGCCGAGCCATTCCTCGCACTGAACGTCGACGCCACCGGGGAGCGGGGACTGCTCGGTGTGACTTTCGATCCCGGCTTCCCCGCCCAGCCCTACGTCTACGTCTATTACACGGCCCGCCAGCCCTCCGTGCACAACCGCCTCAGCCGTTTCACCGCGAACGGCAACCGGGCCGAGCCTGGCAGCGAGAAGATCCTCCTCGAGCTCGAGCCGCTGGGAGCCAACACCCACAATGGAGGCGCGCTCCACTTCGGAACCGACGGCAAGCTCTACGTGGCCGTGGGGGAGAACGCGCGCTCGGAGAACGCACCGAGGCTCGACACGCTGCTAGGCAAGCTGCTGCGGCTCGAGAAGGACGGCACCATCCCCTCGGACAACCCGTTCTCCACGCGCACCACGGGCGTCTACCGGGCCATCTGGGCGCTGGGCCTGCGCAACCCCTTCGGCTTCGCCGTACAACCGGGCACTGGCCGCCTCTTCATCAACGACGTCGGCGCGAGCACGTGGGAGGAGATCAACGAGGGCATCGCCGGAGCCCACTACGGCTGGCCGGATACGGAGGGCCCCACGAGCGACTCGCGCTTCCGCGCGCCGCTGTTGGCCTACCGGCACGGCTCGGGCACGGACAGGGGTTGCGCCATCACCGGAGGCACCTTCTACAACCCGGCCGGGCTCCAGTTCCCCGCGGAGTACGTGGGGCGCTACTTCTTCGCGGACTACTGCAACGGGTGGATCCGCACGTACAACCCGAAGGATGGCACCGTGTCCCTCTTCGCCACGGGGCTGGAGGCGCCGGTGGACCTCGACGTCGGGCCGGACGGCAGCCTCTACTACCTGGACCGCCAGGACGACTCCGTGCACCGCATCCATTACACGGCGGGCAGCGAGGCCCCCGTCCTCACGCGGCAACCCGAGAGCCAGACCGGAGTGCCCGGCCAGTCCGTGACGTTCACGGTGAGCGCCTCCGGGACGCCTCCCCTGAGCTACCAGTGGCAGCGCGATGGCGAGGACCTGTCGGGGCAGACGTCCGCCAGCCTCACCCTGGCGGTGGCCCTCCCGGACTCGGGAGCCCACTTCCGGGTGCGGGTCTCCAACGACCTCGGCTCGGTGCTGAGCGACGAGGCCCTCCTCACCGTGAGCAACGACACCCCGCCCGCCGCCACCATCACCGCCCCCGCGGAGGGGACGCTCTACACCGCCGGGAGCACCGTCCACTTCGAGGGCCTCGGTACGGACGCCGAGGACGGCGTGCTGCCGGACAGCGCCTTCACCTGGCGCGTGGACTTCCACCACGACGAGCACCTGCATCCCTTCCTGCCCTCCACGAGCGGCGTGAGGAGCGGGACGTTCACCGTGCCGACCCAGGGCGAGACCGCCACGAACGTGTGGTACCGCATCCACCTGGGGGTGGAGGACTCCAGCGGGACCCTCCGGGAGACCTACCGGGACGTGCACCCCCGGAAGGTGAAGCTGCGGGTGGACACCGAGCCCACGGGGCTCCAGGTGACGCTGGACGGGCAGCCCCAGGCCGCACCGCTGGAGGTGGAGAGCGTCGTGGGCATGGAGCGTACGCTCGGAGCCGCCTCTCCCCAGGTGAAGAACGGGACGACGTACCTCTTCGAGCGTTGGTCGGACGGAGGCGGCCCGACGCATCCCATCGCCACGCCCTCCGTCGACACGCGCTACACGGCGGTGTTCCGCACGGGGGTGGACCCGGGCAGCGGCACGGGCCTGCGGGCGGAGTACTTCGACGCGGCCGACCTCACCCAGAAGAAGCTGGAGCGGGTGGACGCCACCGTGGACTTCCGCTGGGAGAGCGGCTCTCCCGACCCCGCCCTGGGCGCCGACACCTTCTCCGTGCGCTGGACGGGGAGCGTGGTACCCCAGTACTCGGAGAGGTACACCTTCCATACCCAGACCAACGACGGCGTCCGGCTCTGGGTGGACGGAAAGCTCCTCATCGACGCGTGGACGGCGCACCCCACCACCGAGAACACCGGCACCATCACGCTCCAGGCGGGTGTCGCCTACAGCCTGCGGATGGAGTTCTACGAGAAGACAGGTCTGGCCATCGCCCGGCTGCTGTGGTCGAGCCCCGGCCAGACCCGGGGAAAGAAGCAGGTCATCCCCCAGGCGCGGCTGAAACCGACGCCTCCCTAGCCGCGAACCGGGCGGCCGGTCATCTCCACCATTGATTCGTCCGCGGGTTTGCGGCACCAAGCGCATTCCGCTCGCAGCGAGGTACCACCATGCCCAGCACGCACCTGACCTTCTCCTCCGCCGAGGCCCACCGCGACTGGCTGGAGGGCCAGTCCGCCCTGCCCCGAGGCTTCCGTGTCGGGCGCACGCGCCTGGAGTTCATGCCCGCCGAGGTGGCCAGGCCCGCGAAGATGAACCTCACCCTCATCGTGCTCGACGAGCCGACCCCGGCGTTCGCGGCGATGTTCACGAAAAACGCCTTCCCGGGAGCGCCGGTGCTCATCGGCCGCGAGCGGCTGAAGGAGGCCACGCTGGGCGCGGTGGTGGTGAACAACAAGGTGAGCAACGTGTGCGCGCCCGGGGGCGTCGAGGCCTCCGAGCGGCTGTGCGCGGCGGTGGCCGGGAAGCTGGGGCTGAGCGCCTCGCAGGTGCTGCCGTGCTCCACGGGCGTCATCGGCTGGCGGCTGCCGGTGGACGCGATGGTGGAGGCGGTGCCCCAGGCGGTGTCCACGCTCGCGGGCGGCTCGGTGCTGCCCGCCGCCGAGGGCATCATGACGACCGACCTGTACGCCAAGGTCCGCCGGGCCCGGGTGGGCAACGGGAGCGTCGTGGGCATCGCCAAGGGCGCGGGGATGATCGAACCCAACCTGGCCACCATGCTCGTCTTCCTGATGACGGACGTGGACGTGCCGCGCGAGGCCCTGCGCTCGACGATGCACGCGGTGGTCTCGAGGACGTTCGGCTGCATCAGCGTGGACAGTGACACGAGCACCTCGGACACGGTGGCGCTGCTGTCCTCGAGGAAGGTGCCCTGCCCGAGCCTCCCGGAGTTCGAGGCCGCGCTGCAGCAGGTGTGCGCGGACCTGGCCGAGGACATCGTGCGCAATGGCGAGGGCGTGCACCACGTCATGCGCGTGCGGGTGAGCGGCGCCCCGAGCGAGGAGGTGGCGCGGGGCATCGGCAAGTCGGTGGTGAACTCGCCGCTGTTCCAGTGCGCGGTGAACGGGAACGACCCGAACGTGGGCCGGCTGGTGGCGGCCATCGGCAAGTACGTGGGAGCGCACCATCCCGAGGTGGACCTGTCGCGCTGCACCCTGCGCATGGGCGGCCGGGTCATCTTCGAGCGGAGCGCCTTCCGCCTGGACAACGAGGCGGAGAAGGCGCTGGTGGCCCACATGAAGGGCGCCGAGCTGTACGCCAGCGTCCCTCCCGCGGATGGGCTCACCTTCCGCCCGCCGGTGACGTTCCCGCCGCACGAGCGCTCCGTGGAGATCGACGTGGAGCTGGGCACCGGCCCGGCCAGCAGCACCGTGCTCGGCTCGGACCGCAGCCACGAGTACATCAGCGAGAACGCGGACTACCGCAGCTGAACGGTGGCTCCAGCCTCCGCTATCTGGCGCGAAGCAGATCATCTACGCTTCGGGCATGCCTGGAGCGGACGAGCATCGAGAAGGAAGAGCTTTGAACCCACCGATGTATTTCGCGGAGCTCACTGTCGAAAACGTCCGGTGTTTCAGCTCGCGGCAGGTGCTCGATCTTCGTGACAGCCATGGCCGGCTCGCCCAGTGGACGGTCATCCTGGGCGACAACGGGGTCGGCAAGACGACACTGCTGCAGTGCCTCTATGGCATGAAGCCGACCGTGCTGCCGCCCATGCCCGGTACGCTGGCGGGTACCGTCCCTGACTTCACCTACTGGGCTCCCGAGCTGAAACAAGGGCTTCGCCGGAGCCTGAGCGAGGAGGACAGCCAGCTCACGGCCAGCATCGCCATGGGTGCATCTCTCGGAGATGCGAGCGATGTCATCGTGCCCCTGTCCCTGGAAGAACAGTGGAACGAGAGGAAGACGAGCGGGTCTCAATACAGCTCGATGAATGCCGACATGTTCTGCTGCGGGTATGGGGCCTCGCGGCGGCCCGGGCGTACCACGCTGTCTGCGGACTCCCGGCCATGGGCGGCCGCCACGCTCTTCTCCGACAACGCCGAGCTCATCAACGTCGAGGAGTGGTTGCTCCAGGCGGACTACTCCGCTCGCTCGAACGCACCCGGGGCCAGCAGGCGGTTCGAGCACATCCGCGAGACCATCTTGCGACTCCTGGAGAACGTCTCCGCCGTTCGCATCGAGGGGCTCGACAAGGTGCCACCCCAGCCCATCGTGCAGCTCGAAACCCCGTATGGATGGGTACGGCCGCACCAACTCAGCCTCGGCTACAGGGCCATGCTGAGTTGGGTCCTGGACCTCGCCAGCCGGATGTTCGAGCGCTATCCCACGAGTGAGGATCCACTCTCCGAGCCCGCGGTGGTCCTGGTCGATGAGATCGACCTGCACCTTCACCCCCGCTGGCAGCGCGACATCGTGAGATTCCTGAGCGAGCGCTTCCAAAGAACCCAGTTCATCGTCACGGCCCACAGCCCCCTCATCGTCCAGGCCGCGGAGAACGCCAACCTGGTCGTCCTCCACCGCGCGCCCGACGATGGGGATCATGTCTTGATCCAGAACGACCCGGAGATCGTCCGGGGCTGGCGGGTCGACCAGCTTCTCACGAGCGACCTCTTCGGCCTCACGAGCGCACGCCCGCCAGGGTTCACGAAGCTGCTCGAGCGACGGGGTGAGCTCCTCGAGAAGGCAACGCGTACCCAGGAGGAGGAGCAGGAGCTCGCCAACATCGAACGCGAGCTACAGTCGATGCCGACTGGCGAGACGCCAGAGGACATCGACGCGGGCAAGACGATCCGATGGTTCGCCGAGCAGCTCCGAAAGGACACGGCCCACTCGTGATCCGGATCGTCCGTCCTGAAGAGCCACCAGAGCTTCTCGCCAGGAAGGGCTCCACCCTGGTGCGAAACATGCTCGCCGAGTACCACGCGGCTCCTCGGAGCTACCAGGATGGCTCCAAGGCATTCGAATTCGCTCAAGACGTGTATGGACACCCCGACGTCAAGCGACGCCTCTCGAAAGCGCAGCACGACAAGTGCGCCTACTGCGAGGTGCCAATCGTCAGCGAAGCCGGAGACGTCGAACACTTCCGCCCCAAGGCCGCTGTGCGTCAGGGCAAGGACCAGCCAAAGCAGACCCCAGGCTATTTCTGGCTCGCCTACACGTGGAGCAATCTTCTGTATGCATGCTCTCGCTGCAACCGCGAGCACAAGCGAGACCTCTTCCCGCTCGAAGATCCAACAGCCCGTGCCGATGCCACACGCGAGGAGGGACGCACGGAGGGAGAGGCCCCGCTCCTGCTGGATCCCGCCACCGACGCACCAGAGCTCCACATCCGTTTCAACGGGGAACGCGCCGAACCCTCGAGTGAAGGACGGCGTGGACGCGTGACCATCGACGTGCTCGGACTCAACCGCACGAGGCTATTGGAAGCCCGCCGGGAAAGGCTCGAGCACGTCCGAAAGAGGGTCTATACCTTGCGCCTCGTGCGAGCAGGGCGCATCCCCATGAACGACCCCGAAGCACGGGAACATCTCCACGACCTGTGCCGGGAGATCCTCGCGGCGGCGGATTCCCGTGCACCCTTCGCGGCGATGATCCGCGGCACGGTACGACAGTGGCTCGCACCAGACCTGGAATTCCCCTGCCCCGAGGAACGACTCGTGGCCTGGGCGCTATCCCGCGCGGACCTTCCGGGCTGACCCGGAAGCCTCGCGGTACACGCTCACGCTCCGATGAAGGCCCGGAGGCGCTCGGCCACGACCTCCGGCTGACGGACGGGCAGATCGTGGCTCGCGTCCGGGATGGTCTCGCAGACGATTCCCGGCACGAGCGAGCGCGCGCGGATCATCACCGTCTCCGCGTCGTAGATGCGCTCCTGCTGGCCCACCAGGAGGAGCGCCGGTACCTGGATGCGCCGCAGCACCTCCTCCTTCACCACCGCCGGCCATGGACCACGGTACCAGCCGAAGTGCCGGAGCCCCGTCCACATCACGTCCGAGATTCCGCTCATCACCGCGTCGTACAGGCCTCCCGCCTCCTTCGGCGGAACGGCCGCCCACCTCATGTAGGCGTGGACCCACGCGCGCCTCTTCCAGAACAGGAAGGGAAAGCCCCGCAGGGCGAACTCGGTATTGAAGCGGACGAAGGTGGCGCCCGGGGCGATCATCACCAGCTTCGACACCCGCTCGGGGGCCCGCGCGGCGTACTGCGCGGTGAGCCACCCTCCGTACGACATCCCGCCCAGGTTCGTCCGCGACAGTCCCAGCGCGGTGAGCAGCTCGTCCAGCCAGCCGAGGAGCTGCTCGACTCGCGTGATGGGGCGGTGAGGCACGCTGAGGCCGTGATCGCCCGGCAGGTCCACGGCGTAGACCCGGAACGACTTCCCGAGCTCCAGGGCGTTCGCCGCCCACATGCCGGAACTGACCTTGAACCCATGGAGGAGAACGAGCGGCGGTGCTCCTTCCTTCCCCCAGACCTGCACCCGCGTTCGCGCGCTCGGCGTCTCGACGTCCCTGGACTCGGGCGGGGTGGTCCACAACGACAGCAGGTGGTCGTACGCCCGCCGGAAGGCAGCCTCTGACTGAGCGCTCATGCCAGTCCGACCTCCTTCTCGCTCCACGACCACAGCCGCTCGGCGAGCTCGCGGTCCTTCGCCCGCTTCGACACGGGGACGATCTTCTTCTTGTAGAAGTACTCACCCGAGACGCGGGTGACGTCCTCGCTCGCCGCCAGGTACACGGACGTCTCGGCGCCCTGCGCCGGCGTCAGGAAGAACGGCTTGAGCATGGCCAGGATGGCGCCGCCGAAGCCCGTCTCCCGATCCTTCCCGAGCTGGGTGCCGACCGCTCCGGGATGCAGGCTGTTGGCGGTGACGGCGGTGCCTCGCAGCCGCTCCGCGAGCGCCTTGGTGAACAGGATGTTGGCGAGCTTGGACTGCGCGTAGCCCTTCCACGCGCCGTACTTCCGGGTGAGGTGCGGGTCATCCCAGTGGATCGCCCCGACCTTGTGCGCGCCCGAGGACACATTGAGGATCCGCCCCTGCCGCGCCCGCTTCACCTGCTCCAGCAGCAGGTTCGTGAGCAGGAAGTGGCCGAGGTGATTGACGCCCAGCTGGGACTCGAAGCCATCCCGCGTCGTCTGCCGCTTCAGGGAGAAGACCCCCGCGTTGTTGATCAACACGTCCAGCACCTCGTGCCGCGCCTGGAAGGTCCTGGCGAACTCCCGGATGCTCTCGAGCGAGCCCAGGTCGCACAGCATGAGCTCGACCTTGCCCGTCCCGCCGTGCTGGAGGGCCTCTCGCAGCGCGGCCTCACCCCGCTCGGCACTGCGGCAGACCATGACGACATTCGCGCCTCGTCGCGCCAGCTCCACCGTCGTGGCAAGCCCCACACCCGAGTTGGCACCGGTCACGAGCACTGTCTTGTCTTTCATCTGATGGGCTCCTGGATTCGCTCCTCGACCATACCGGGAGTGCGTGCTCACATGAAGGAGAGCAGTTCGAGGGCTGTCCCCATCCCAGGAGGATCCATGTCCGCATCGCCGTACGAGCTCGTCATCACCAACGGACTCTTCTTCGACGGACGGGGCAGCCCGCCCCGGGTGCGTCACCTGGGCATCCGTGACGGCCTCGTGGCGGACATCAGCGAGTCGCCCCTGCCACGGGGGCCCGGTACGCGTGTCATCGACGCCACGGGCCGCTGGGTGATGCCCGGGTTCATCGACCTGCACACGCACTACGACGCCGAGGTGGAGCTGGCCCCTTCCCTCTCCGAATCCGTGCGCCACGGCGTCACCTCGGTGATGGTGGGGAGCTGCTCGCTCAGCCTCGCGGTGGGTACACCAGAGGACCTCGCGGACCAGTTCTGCCGCGTGGAGGCCATCCCCTACGACACGGTGCGCTCGCTGCTCGAGCGCAAGAAGGACTGGGAGACGCTCGGCGAGTACCTCACGCACCTGGACGGCCTGCCGCTGGGACCCAACGTGGGCTCCTTCGTGGGCCACTCGGCCATCCGCTCCCACGTGATGGGCATGGAGCGCAGCCTGGATGACAGGGTGAAGCCCTCCCCGGAGGAGCTGGCCCGCATGGAGGCGCTGCTGCGCGAGGGGCTCGACGAGGGCTACGCCGGCCTCTCCATCATGACGCTGAAGTGGGACAAGATTGGCGGGAGCCGGTCCATCCGCAGCCGTCCCCTGCCCTCCACCTTCGCGAGCTGGTCCGAGTACCGCCGCTTCACGCGCATCCTCCGCGAGCGGGGCCGCGTCTTCCAGGGCGTGCCCAACATCACCACCAAGGTGAACGTCTTCCTCTTCCTCTGGGAGAGCGTGGGGCTGTTCCGCCGGCCGTTGAAGACGACGGTCATCTCCATGATGGACAGCCGGGCCAACCGGGGCATCCACTGGCAGGTGGGCCTGCTGTCGCGCCTCTTCAACCGCGCGCTGAAGGCGGACTTCCGCTGGCAGGCGCTGCCGGAGATCTTCGACCTGTGGTCGGACGGCATCGACCTGGTGGTCTTCGAGGAGTTCGGCGCGGGAGCGGCGGCGCTGCACCTGCAGGACGCGGTGGAGCGCAGGCGCCTGCTGGAGGACCCGGAGTACCGGGCGGCGTTCAAGCGGCAGTGGAAGAGCAGACTGCTGCCCAAGGTGTTCCACCGGGACTTCAACCAGTCCGAGGTGCTGAAGGCGCCGGACCCGTCACTGGTGGGCCGCTCGTTCGCGGACATCGCCCGCGAGCGGGGAGAGGACGTAGTGGACACCTTCCTGGACCTGGTGGCGCGCCACGGCCCGGAGCTGCGCTGGTACACGGTGATGGCCAACGACCGGCCACGCGCGCTGGAGTCCATCGTGAGCCACCCGGACGTGCTCATCGGCTTCTCGGACGCGGGGGCGCACCTGCGCAACATGGCGCACTACAACTTCCCGCTGCGTATGCTGCGGCTGGTGCGCGAGGCGGAGAAGCGCGGCGAGCCGGTCATGCCCATGGAGCGCGCGGTGCACCGGCTCACGGGGGAGATCGCCGACTGGCTGGGACTGGACGCCGGAACGCTCGCGCCGGGCCGGAGGGCCGACGTGGTGGTGTTGGACCCCGAGCGGCTCGGCGCTGGGCTGGACGTGCCCCAGGAGTCCACCCTGGAGGGCTTCGACGGCTTCGTCCGGCTGGTGAACCAGAACGGTGGCGCCGTGGAGACGGTGCTCATCAACGGCCGGCTCGCGGTGCACGAAGGCGCGCCCGTACCCGCCCTGGGCCGGGAGCGCGGCTTCGGACGCGTGCTGCGCGTCTCACATCTTCCGCAGCCGGATGCGGCGCACCCTGTGGTCCGGCCCCTTCACGAGAATGAGGCGAGCGCGTGAGCGCGTGGGCGCGATGTTCTGCGCCAGGTTGGGGCCGTTGATCTCCCCCCACACGGACTCGGCGCGGGCGATGGCCTGCTCCTCGGTGAGCTCGGCGAAGCGGCGGAAGAAGGAGCGCTCGTCGCGGAACGCCGTCTGCCTCAGGCGCAGGAAGCGCTCCACGTACCAGTGCCGGATGTCCTGCTCGTGCGCGTCTACGTAGATGGAGAAGTCGAAGAAGTCGGACAGGAAGGTGTGCGCCGGCTTCCCGCCCGTCGTCGCCCCCGTCTGCAGGACGTTGAGCCCCTCGAGGATGACGATGTCCGGCCGGCGGATCGTCACCACCTCGCCCGGGATGATGTCGTAGACGAGGTGCGAGTACACGGGCGCGGTCACCTCGGCGCGTCCGGCCTTGAGCTCCGCGAGGAAGCGCACCAGGGCCCGCCGGTCATAGCTCTCGGGGAAGCCCTTGCGGTGCATGATGTTGCGCTCGGTGAGCACGCGGTTGGGGAACAGGAACCCGTCCGTGGTGACGAGCTCCACGTGCGGATGATCCGGCCACCGGGACAGCAGCGCCTGGAGGATGCGCGCCGTGGTGCTCTTGCCCACCGCGACGCTGCCCGCGATGCCGATGATGAAGGGCACCTTCTGCGTGAAGCCGCCGAGGAACGCCTGCTGCGCCGTCCAGAGGCTCTGCGTCGCCGCCACGTGGAGGTTGAGCAGCCGGGACAGCGGCAGGTAGACGTCCGCCACCTCCTCGAGGTCCAGGTGCTCGCCGAGCCCCCTCAGCCCCTCGACCTCCTCCGCCGTGAGGGGGAGCGGAGTCGCGGCGCGGAGGGCCCTCCATGCATCGCGCTCGAAGTCGACGAACATGGAGGCGGTCTGTGGCTTGGGTGCGGACATGGAGCCCTCCTCCCTACGAGAGGGGGTCATCCTACCGAAGCGTCCAGCGGTTGACGGAGCTGTCGTGCGCTGTTCGCTCGTTCACGCCCCCAACATCGCGGGAGCAACACTCCCGCTGATAGCGACAAACAGTCATCACCTGGATTGCACTCTTGGCGTCATTTTCTCTCCCGGCCACACACTCATAGTCCCGTTGGGAGGTGCACAGTGAAGAGTCCCGTGAGAGTCGCGTTGCCTGCCGCGATGCTGCTGTGGACGGCCACCCTGGCCTGTGGCCCGGTGGAGGGACCCCCCGGGTATGAGGAGGAGCCCGCCAGTCAGCGCCAGGCGGCCCGCTCCACCAACAGCGAGACGCTCAACGGACTGGCCTTCAACGGCCTCGCATTCAATGGCCTCGCATTCAATGGCCTCGCATTCAACGGGCTGAACAGCGCCAGCTTCTCGGCCTGGTTCCAGCAGAACGACTCACTGGCCGAGATGGTCATGCGCTACGTCGTCACCTGTGCCGTGCCGGCCGGAGAGACGCGCACGTATACGGATGCCCAGGGAAACACGTACGTGTGGCAGGGCTCGCTGGGGCTGGCGCCGGACTGGGCCAGCGGACAACCGGCGACCCTGAGAGAGCAACAGCTCGTCTCCGCGTGCCTGGCCGCTCACGTCAACAAGTACGGGCGGACCGTCGCCATCTCCATCCTGGGCGCCAACGCGCGGGGCCAGCCCATCCCCACCTCCCGGGCGGAGCTCCTGGAGTTCTCCCAACGGGAGGGATGCTTCTTCGGCAACCTCTTCAACGGAGAGGGCGTCTACGCCGGCAATGACGCCAGCCTGCTGGGCTGGATCCGGAGCAGCGTGCGGGCCTGTGCGCTCTCGGGCAGGAGTGACGCGTGTCCGCCGATCACTCCCATCGGAAGCTGCGCCGCGCGCTGCACGCCCGACCCCACGAACACGTACTACACGCGGTGCACCCACGGCGGCATCACCTACGTGCCCCTCACCACCCGCATCCATCCCCAGGACATCTACAGGTGCGGTGACGGCACCTGCCAGTTCACCGAATCCTGTGGCCTCGGCGTGCTCACCGCGCAGTGCATCCTGGACTGCGGCATCTGCTTCTGAGCACCGGGCGCTACTCCCCGGCCGCCTTGAAGATGAACGGGTATGTCACGGTGACACTCCCGCCGCCCTTGAGCTTGGGGAACACCCACCCGCGCACGCGGCCCGCCACGCACTTCTCCAGGTCGATGTTGCCCGCCGTGGACTGCGACACCTCCGATGAGGCCACCGTGCCCTCCGCGGAGATGATGAAGCGGACGGCCACCTTGCCGGACAGTGCCGGGAAACGGTTGAGCAGGCTCTCGTAGCAGAAGCGCACCTGCGAGCGGTTGAGCTGGATGACCCGGCGGATGAGGTCGCGGTCCAGGGGATTGGAGACTTGTGGCTCCTCGGCGGCGAGGCCCACCGTCACTCCCTGCTTCTGGCCCACCCGCGCCGGTCCGTTGCCATAGTCGGACTCCCCCGTGGAGCGGCCTCGGATGCCCTCGCTGCCGATGAGGCCGACCGTCTCGCCGGCCCCACCGTTCCCGGGCCCGGAGCGCAGCCCCAGCATGCCGAGGTTCCCGGTCCCACTGGTGCGGGTGCCACTGATGCGGCCCAGGGCGCTCGCGAAGCTGCTGCCCGGACCCTGGAAGAGGTTGGCGGTGTTCACTCCCCCGAGGAGGCCTCGCGCGACCTCGCGGGCATCCGTCCGCTTCCCCTTCGAACCGCTCTCGAGATGGCGGCGCTCCCGCACCGGCTTCGGAGCTCTCTCCGTCCGCGCCTCCCGCTCGCGTGGCCGGGTGGCCTCCCGCCGGACCTCCCGCTCCTTCTTCACCGCGTCGAGCTGCTGGAGCAGCCGGTTCTTCTGGGCCTCGGGCGGCTTGACGATGAGCTTCGCGATGCGCGACTGGCCGCCCGTGAGCTCATCCGCGAACCCGGCCGCGTCCGCGTCGTGGTTGACGGCGCTGATGACGAAGAAGCCCGCGAGGAAGAACGTCATCAGGAAGATGTTGAGGAGGGTGGTGTCCAGCGACTCCGTCAGCCCCACCACCACGCGGCGGGGCACCGGCTGGAAGCACACCTCCAGCAGCACCCCACCAAGCTCCACCCGGAGGAAGTCGTCCGTCTCCAGCGTGAGTGCATAGGCCTCGCCCTCGTGCGTGGCGAGCCCGGACTCAATGACCGCTCGCAGGTCGCGCGTGTCTCCGCCCCGGGTGAGCTCGCCCTTCATCCTGCCCGTGAAGCGGATGGTGAAGCTCCGCCCGTCGGTGCGCAAAACCTCGAAGCGCGGCGCGCCCAGCCGGGCATCCCCCATGACGAAGTCCACGCCCGCGGCGGTGCCCACGCTGAAGCTCCTGCGCGTCCCCGGAGCGACGAAGAACCCGCCCACGTTCCTGTCTCCCCAGAGGAAGCGCAGGCCCACCCCGAGCGGCCCCCGGACCTTGCGCGGCACCGCCCGGCGCTCGCGCGGCACGGCCACGGGAGACGGCTCGACAGGCACCGCTCCCCCGGGGACCGGCACGGTCTCGGACGGGGCCGTGCTCGTGGCCACTGGCGCCGGTGGATCGACCGGCTCCGTGCGCTCAACTGCGGGGGAAGGATTACGCGCGGCCACCTCCATGGGATTCGTCAGGCGCAGGGTGGTGCCCCCCACCTGAAGCTCATCCCCGAAGGTGATGCGACTCTTGCTCACCCGTCTGCCATTGACCTGGGTCCCCCCGATGCTGCCCATGTCGGTGACGAACAGCTCGCCGTTGGCTCCCACCTCGATGACGGCGTGGATGCGGCTGACCTTCTCGTCCTCCAGACAGAGGTGCGCGGACGCGAGGCGGCCGATCTTGATGATGTCCCGCTCGAAATCCCGGGACGTGACGAGCACGTCCCCCTTGAACACCTCGAGTCTGACAGGAATGGCCATGGTGGCTCCGATGCGTTGACGGAGCACCAGACACCACGCGCGGCTCCGGGTTCCCACGAAGCCGCGAGGCCTGCTCAGTCCAGTGGTGTGAACTCGCTACAGATGAAGCCGCTACCCTCCTCGCCCGAGAAGAACATCGCCCGCTTCGGGAAATGGTGGATGAGGTCGTAATCCACATCCACCCGCGCGGAGGAGCTCAAGCCCGACTCCACCTGCTGGAAGAGGGTGTCGATGGTGGGCGCGCTGTCCACGTCGAAGCCGGGTGTGGGCGGAGTACCTTGACCGACGTAGCGCACCGAGACCACCTCGTCCCCCCGCACTTCGATCCGCCACGGCCCCCGCCCGGGGGCGAAGCCCGTCACCGTGTAGTCGTAGCGGTAGTGCTCGGGGTGCGTCTCGTCCCAGGCCTCGCGCGCGGAGCGCCACTGCGACTCCTCGCTCCCGCAGCCCACCAGCCCCGCCACCCACAGCAGCCCCAGGCACTTGATGCTCGTTCTCCTGTTCATGTCCTTCCTCGATTGCGCGTGTGCACGCCGGCCCGTGCAAGCCATGCGCCGGAGCGGTCTCCCTCGGGACAGCGCGAGGAAGGGGCCTGGGAGTCTCGAATATTCGAGGGTGGGCCTCGTGAATCCACGGAGGTCCGGACGTCCCCGCGTGGCTGTGGCACAGTCACGCCCGTGAAACGCTCCGCGCTCCTCCTGTTGCTGCTGTCCTGTGCCGTGGCCTGCTCGCGCCGCATGGAGTCCCAGGCGCTCGGTGTCCAGTACGAACCCCCGCCGGGCATGGCCCTGCGCGCCGAGGAGCCCGGCCCGCCCCTCGTGGCGCGCTTCGAAGGAGGCCTGGAGCTGCGCTCGGTGCAGGGCACGCCTCCCAAGCTCGAAGCGCAACCGGAGGAGGTGCTGGCCGCGGCGGGTGTCCCGGTGCCGGGCAGGAGGCTGAACGCCACCCAGGGCACGCTCACCGCGGGGCCCGTGGCGCGCTACGAGTTCCAGCAGGGCGCGTCCCGGACCCTGGTGTACTTCATTCCCCGCGAGGACCGCTTCGTGCTCGTCCTCTATAGCGCTCCGGAGCGCGACTACGGGCCCGGCTCCGCGAAGGTCGAGCGCTCGCTCTCCACGCTGAAGCCCACGCGCTGACACAGCGGAAGACCCGGGACCTTCCCTCGCCGTGCTCCCTCCTGGGAGGATGCCGGCCATGTCACCCCAGCGCCTGCTGCTGCTGCTGTCCGTCCTCGCCACGCTCCCCGCCCGGGCCGAGGCCGGCCTCACGCTGACCGAGCCCCCCTCCTGGGTGGAGCCCACTCCGGTCGAGGTGCGGCGCCCGCTGCGTGCCGAGGACGCCGTCTCGGGCCTCCACCTGCTGCTGTCCGAGGAGCAGGTCCGCGTCTCGCCCGGGCTCACCGAGCGCTTCCACCGCCAGGTGCGGCACGTGGCCAGCAGCCGCGGCGTGGAGGCGGGCTCCAAGCTCGAGGTCACCTTCTCCAACGCCCACGAGCGCCTACGCCTGCATGGCGTCTGGCGCACCCGCGACGGTGTGCGCACCCAGATCCTGCGCGCCGAGGACGTGAAGTTGCTTCAGCAGGAGAGCGGGCTGGATATGGGCATCTACCGCGACCAGCGCACCGCCCTCGCATTCCTCCAGGACGTGCGCGCAGGGGACCGTCTCGAGGAGGCCTACACCGTGGAGAGCGCCCACCCCCTCTTCAAGGGGCACCACCTGGATTCGCTCGTCCTCGCGAGCGAGGTGCCCGTGGCCCACCTCGTCCACCGGCTGCTCGCTCCGGCGGGCCTGGCGCTCCACTTCAAGACCCAGGGCACGCAGGAGGCCCGGCCCGTGGAGCGCGACGTGGGCGGACTGCGCGAGTACCGGTGGGAGAGGAAGGACGTGCCCGCCTTCGAGCCGGAGCAGGGAATCCCCTCCGACCTGGCCGAGTGGCCCCACGTCCAGGTGAGCAGCTTCGGGAGCTGGGCCGAGGTGGCCTCCTGGGGCCTCGCGCTGATGGAGGGGATGCCGGAGTCTCCCGAGGTGAAGACGCGGGCGGAGTCCTGGCGCTCCCTCCCCACCGAGGAGGCGCGCTTCCTCGCGGCGGTGCGCTTCGTCCAGGACGAGGTGCGCTACCTGGCCATCGCGATCGGCCCCAACACCCACCAGCCCCACCCGCCGGAGCAGGTGCTCTCCCAGCGCTTCGGCGACTGCAAGGACAAGGCGCTCCTGCTGACCACCCTGCTGCGCACGCTGGGCATCCCCGCGCACGTGGCCCTGGTGAGCGCCCACCGGCACGGCGGCGTGGAGCACCTGCTCCCCTCGGCCTGGGCCTTCGACCACGCCATCGTGCGCGCCCAGGTGGCCGGACGCACCGAGTGGGTGGATGCCACCCAGACGCATCGGCGCGGGCGGCTCGGGGCTCGCGGCCCGCTCCCCTATGGGAAGGCGCTCGTGCTCGCTCCCGGCACCACCGGGCTCGAGTCCATTCCCCAGCCCGCCGCCGGGGGGCCGGAGGTGGACGCGCGCTACACGCTCTCCGTGAATGACGATGGCACCGGAACCTTCACCATCACCAGCCGCTACACCCGCTCGGAGGCGGACAACACCCGCTCCCTGCTGGCGGGACTGTCGGCGGAGCAGCTCTCCACCCGGCAACTCGAGCAGTACCGCGGCCTCTTCCCCAAGCTGAAGCCCGAGGGCACTCCGCGCGTGGTGGACGACGAGGACACCAACACGTTGACGCTGGAGGCGAAGTACACCCTGGAGGACGCCTGGGCCAACGGCGGCCTGAAGGTCGCGGCCCCGCAGGTGACCGGGCAGCTCGCCCTCCCCCGGCGCACCGAGGGGCGCTCCTTCCCCCTGGAGGTGGACCACCCCACCCACCTCCGCGTGCGCTGGGAGGTGCGCTCCGATTCCCTGCTGACCGTGGCCCCGGAGCAGCACACGGTGGAGGGCCCGGCCTCCCGCATGGACATGACGGTGACGTCCGACTTCAACGGGTTCGTCTACCAGGTGGAGTACCGCAGCCTCGCCGACCGGGTGGCGCCGGACGCGATGGCCCGGCACGTCGCGGCCGTGGAGAAGATGGGCCCCCTGCTCGGCCTGTCCTTCGCCGCGCCAGTGGGCACCGTGCTCTCCTCCAACGTCTCCACGTCCGGCTCCTTCCTGCTCTCGCGTGAGGTCAGCCTCGCCCTCAGCACGGTGTTCCTGCTGGTGCTGGCGGTCTTCGGACTGGGCCTCCCCCGGCGCATCCGCGAGCTCGTCCGGAAGCGCCGGACCCGGCAACAGACCCGCCGGGCCTCACCGGGCGCCGTGCGCTACCTGCGCGAGCGCGAGAAGCGGGAGAAGGAGGAGGAGGGTGCGCGCCCCATCCTCGTGGACAGCCTGGAGCAGGCCGATCAGCACATCCGCAAGGAGCGCTGCTCCTGCGGCGGTACCTTCGAG
The DNA here is from genome assembly GCF_024623785.1 of Archangium lipolyticum. NCBI lineage: Bacteria > Pseudomonadati > Myxococcota > Myxococcia > Myxococcales > Archangiaceae > Archangium > Archangium lipolyticum. The sequence continues at coordinate 103,056 of NZ_JANKBZ010000035.1, read as the reverse complement.
CGCGTGCCGGATGCCCTGCAACTGCGGCACACGGGGAGTGACGGCAGGAACATCACCGTCCTCCGCGTGCGCTGCACCTCCTGCCACGCGCCCCAGTTCCTCTCCTTCGACGTGCGGCCCAGCTGAGTCACGCGTGCCGGCTCACGGGCACGGCTCGGCGTACCGCACGGAGTTGCCGAGCCCCGCGCCGTCCGTGGAGATGGCGTACCAATAGGCGATGCGCGGCTCGCCCGAGGGCCCCAACCCGAGCGCGAACTCCCAGGGATGGGTCACCCCGCCCTTTCCATCGAGGGAGATGATGGGGGTGTAGGACCAGGAGCGGCTCCCGGCGGGCAGGGAGGCAAGGACGACCTTGGGATTCGTGTAGCGATCCAGCAGCGCGTGGAGGTTGCCCCGCGCGTCCGCCATCAGGTCGAGCGCGATACCGGAGGATGCTCCCACTCCCGTGAGCCGCCAGCCTCCGTCCTCTTTCACGGCGTGCTCGGCGTACGAGCCACCGAACGAATAGATCAGATGGGGACGCCCCAAGGGATCGATCGCCAGCACGGGCTCGTTGCCCGTTTGGTCCGCGACCAGCTCCTGCATCCAGGTGCCCGAGGCATTGGTGGCGTAGTAGATGCCGTAGCTCGAGTCGGCATGCCAGGCGATGTGGGCATGGCCCCGGGCGTCGACCGCGAGATCCGCGCGGCTATTGCGGGACTTGATGCCGAGATCCGTGAGCACCCACTGCCCGGACTGGTTGGTGGCATGGGCGAGGTGCTGCTCGCTGCCCGTGCCCTGGTTGAGAATCACATGGGCCGAGCCGGAAGGCGCGATCGCCAACGCGACGGGGTAGCCCGGGAAGAGCACGGTGCTCCGCCAGATGCCCTCCCGGTCATGAGCGTAGACGGTGTGGGCCGAAGCGTTGGAGACGACCACGTGCCGGCCGCCCTCCGCATCGAGGGCGAATCCCCCCACGTATCCCTGCAGTTCACCCGCTCGGGTCAGCACGTCTCCCTCCCTCAGGCCGCCCACGAACACCCTGCCCGCCTTGGTCATGGCGAGCTGCCCCACCCCCTTCGAATCGAAGGCGAAAGCCACGTTCTGCGCCTCCGTGGTGACCTCTCGCGACCGCCACCCGTCCACGCAGGAAGCATCCGGAGGCGGCCCTCCGTCCGACTGACCCGCGTCCACGGGCTCGATGGGAGGCAGACCCGAATCGCCGCCGACCTTGTCCGGAGGGCCGCCATCCGGTGTGCTGTTCACGTAGGTGTTGTGGTTCTCGAAGATGACGTCGATCTGGATGGGCTCACAGGCGCCGAGCACGAGAACGGTGAGAACCGCGGCGGGCGCGAGGATGTAGGGGAGTTTCACGAAGGCCTTCCTCGATTCGGTGTGCTGTCGGAAATACGGAGAGAGGAGCTCCGCCCGGTCGTCCGCCCGCTTTTTCCCCGCCGGCTCAACGTCCGAATGACAGCTCCACGCCCCACGTGGTGCCCCACGAATCCTCGCCGTCCGCGGTGATCAGCTCCGTGCCGATGAAGCCCCCCGCACGCATCCGCCAGGAGTCCATGCGCGCCACCATGCCACCCGAGAGGTGGCCGGACAGCACGGTGGGATCGCCCTGCACTCCTCCCCGGTACTTCACGCCAACCAGGCTCCAGCCCGCGGCGGCCTCCAGGAACGGACCCACCCGCTCGGGAGATTGGATACCCGCGAGTCCCTGCACGGAGAACCGGTGGAGGGTCACACCGTCGACCGAGGGCAGGAGCGAGAGGGCGTAGGAGGCCCGCACTCCCAACGTATAGGGCGCCGCCGTGCGAAGGGTGAAGCTCGGACCGGTGATGAACCCTCCGAGCCCGAGCGGCGTCCGCGCGGCGAACGCCCCCACCTCCCAGGGAGAGTGGGAGCCCAGCACGGGCGCGCCGAGGGGAATGCGTACCGGTCCCACCCTGCCCGGCACGAAGTCCACCGGAACGAAGGACGAGGTGGAGACATATTGCTCGTAGAAGCTCCGGTCGAAGGCCACCGAGAAGAGCCCGCGCCGCAAGGCATCCTCCACCGGCCCGCGCTCCTGGAGCTCGCGGGGACGCAGCCGGGGCACGCCGGCACCGAGCTGCGCGAGCGCGATGCGGGCCTCGGCGGTGGGCGTGCGCACCCAGTAGGCGTCCCGGACGGGCAGGCGCAGCGCGAGCGGCTGTCCCTCCGCGCGCCGCACGTCCGCCAGCCTCCGGCCCTCCTCGTCCTCCACCGAGATGCGCGCGTGCTCGAACTCCGCCGGGAGCAGGAGGCTCGGCCCCTCGGGGGAAGCGCCCACCAGCGGGCGCCGGGGCTCGCTCGCCGGGGCATGGGCATGGACGGAGAGCCGGGCGGGCAGCGCCTTCACCCCCTGCAACGAAGCGGCGACGAAGCCAGCCAGCTCGCTGTACTCCACCGCGCCGTCCCCGTTGACGTCCGCTCCCCCCATCAGCCCCGAGCGCAACACGTGGCTGAAGACGCCCGCGCGCAGGCGCGACCACTCGTGTGTCTCGCCCGTGTCGCTCTCCGCGAAGAGGGCGCCCACGTGGGGCCGCGCCGCGAGCTGCTCGCGCTCCAGCGTTCCGCGCAGCTCCGCCAGCACCGCCGCGTCCGCCTGTCCCCGGCTGCCCACCACACCCGAGGCCCGGCACGCATCCACGATGACGTGGACGAAGTCCGCCCCGAGCGGGTCCACCAGTTGCGCGTAGAAGGCCGTCCGGTCCAACCGTCCGCCCTTCACGGTGAAGTAGGCACGGCCGGCCTCGTCGGTGTTGCCGTGCCCCACGTAGACGAGCAGCACGTCCGTCCGCCGCCCCGTGGCGTGGTCCGCCTGGATGGCGCCGCGCAGGGACTCCACCGCCTGGGATACCGCCTCGGGCGTGGGCGGCCGGGCTCCCGTCGCCAGCACCGCGGCGCCCGTCCTGCGCGTCTCCTCGTCGGGCTCCACCAGCAGCGTGGTCTCCACGCCCAGCCGCCGCAGCAGCTCCGTCCACATCACCCCGTCGTCGTCCGCGTAGCGCAGCGGAGAGAGGGCGGGGTCATCGCTGGCGTTGTGGGCGATGACGAGCGCGCGGCGCACGGGCGGCGCGGCGAGGACCTGGGAGGCGGCGAGCAGCACGAGGGCCGCGAGCAACGTTCCCGGACAACGGCGATTCATGGAGAGTCCTCTACCCGGACCGGCATCCGGAGCACCACCGCACCCGGAGTCCCATCGCCCCGCAGGGCGCCGAGCGCCGACCGGGGCGAGTCCGCGAACGCGGCGACGACCTCGGCCGCTCCGGGGAACATGAGGAGGGGAATGGTGGCCTCCAGCGGCTGCTCCGCGCCCGGAGCACCGGCGACGGCGAAGGGCCCCTCGGACACCTGGAGCCCGGCTCCGCGCACCTCGACCGCGACATGGGAGAGCGGAGCGGAGGCGCCCACGGCGAAGGCCAGCATCGCGTCCGGTGGACACGCCTGCTCCCGCTTCAGCTCACGCAGGGGCTGCCGCCGCACGGCGCAGAACACGCGCAGCGCGGCCCCGGTGGGACGCCCCACTCCCCGGGATTGCCACTCCCCGGCATCTCCAGGAGGGACGAGCACCAGCGCCGCCAGGCCCAGCGCCGCCACGACCCCTCCCACCATGGCCAGCGGGGGCCACCGCCAGCGCTCCGCCTCCGGGGCCGCCGCCGACAGCGCCGCCGCGAGCCCCGCGTCCGCCAGCACCGCCTCCTCCATCTCCGTGGGGGTGTGGAGGCCACCTCGCTCCAGCATGCGGTGGGCCTGAACCAGCCGCTCGTACCGGCCACCGCACCGCGCGCAGGCGTGGGCATGTCTCAACAGCCGGGCGGACTGGCGCGGGGACAGGGTGCCCTCGGACCAGCGCGCCAGCAGGCCATCCACGTGCTCGTCGAACCACCTCATATGCCGTTCCCCATTCCGCACAGGGCGATGAAGGCCACGAGGAGTCCCTCCGTGGCACGCGGGGAGACGGGGGCGGCTTCCTCCAACCACCCCCGGGCCCGCAGGTATTCGGTGAACCGCGTCCGCAGGTGGCGCTCGCGCACCCGCACCTCGCCGCGCGTGAGGTGGAGGCGCTCGGCGGCCACCTCCTGCGAGAGTCCTTCCATGAAGCGCAGCCGCGCGAGCTCCCGCATCTCCTTGGACAACCCCTCGAGGAACTCGCGCACCAGCGTGCGCACCTCGGACTCCAGCGCCCGCTCCTCGGGGCCGCTGTCCCCGGCGGGGACCTTGTTCAGCTCGGGGACGTCTTCCAGCGGCACGGCCTCGCGGGCGACCCGGCCCGAGGCACGCAACAGGTCCAGGGCCGTGGAGCGCGCGATGGTCAGCAGGAAGCCCAGGTAGGGCCGCACCCCGTCATAGGCCTGGCGCATCGCGGGGCGGAAGGCGCGGACGAACGTCTCCTGGTGCGCCGCCTCCAGGTCCAACACCCCCAGCGCGATGCTGTCCACCCCCGCCGAGGAGCGCACCGGGAAGCGCCGGGCCAGGTAGCGCACCACCTCCGGCGAATAGGCGCGGTACACCCGCGTGAGGGTGGCACGGTCACCCTCGCGGAAGGCCCGTAGCACTTCCCGATCGCTTCCGCCTGGCAGCAGCACGGCTCTCCTGTTTCCCAGCCCTCTTCCAACATACGCGGCGAGCCCGCGGGTCTGGTCGTTTGGGGTGTCGGAATCGTGCCGGAAACCCGCGCCACCGGAAAATCACACAGGCACGGGAAGCCTCTCCAAAGGGAGACGGAGGGTCAGTGGTTCGATCCACAATGCCCCCCCTCCACAGGAGAAGACATGACCATCGCAAAGCCAGCGGAGCCACTCTGGTTGCAGGGCCGGGACGCAGTTGTCGAGAACGACCAGGGCGTGAAGTGGCGCCACGGCCGACCGGACTACCACCTGACGAACATCACCGTGCACAAGGAGCGCACGCGCCAGTTCCCGGCCAACTCGCTGGAGATGGTGGCGGAGAACCTCGTGCGCGTGTTCGAGATGGAGGTCTCGCACAAGGCCGATCCCGCGCAGTGGGTGTCGGTCGTGCTCGACAGGTTCCGCACCAACGTCAACGGGGGGCCCTGGGCCAACGCCAAGGACATCGCCGAGAGGGGCAGCTACAACCTCTTCATCGGTGACACGCCGTACTACAAGGCCAGCGAGGAGACGTTCGAGTCGTCGCACGACATCTTCCATACCGCCTTCCCCGAGGGCTTCTTCTGGGAGATCCTCGAGGTGTACTCGCCGCCTCCGACGGTGAGCTTCAAGTGGCGCCACTGGGGCAACTTCACCGGCCCCTACAAGGGCCAGCAGCCCACCGGCAAGCGCGTGGAGATCTTCGGCATGAGCGTGGCACGCGTGGCCGAGGACCTGCGCATCCTCGAGGTCGAGCACTTCTACGACAACAGCCAGTTCCTGCGTCAGCTCGCCACCGGCTGCCCGATGCACGCCGCCGCGGCGAAGTAGCCGGACCCATACCGTCTGACTCGACGGACCCACGCCCCCGGTCACATTCGTGGCCGGGGGCTTCGTTTTTCGGGCACCGGACCTGTCAGCCGGATGGATATGCTGCCGGGACTCGACGCCATGTCCGCCCCGCCCCTCACCTCAGAGCAGGCCCTCGCCCTCGCGCCGGACTCCTCCGCGGCGGCCGCCGGCCAGAAGCTGGCGACGGAACGCTCGTGGCAGGGGCTCGGCCGGGACGCACGCGCGGCCTGGGGCGAGTGCAAGGGCAGCGCCCTGTACCAGGTGCGCATCGACCTCTCCGACCTCGCCACGAAGTGCACCTGTCCCAGCCGCAAGTTCCCGTGCAAGCACGCCCTCGGGCTCCTGCTGCTCGTCGCGGCGGAGCGTCTCCCCTCGGGGCAGCCGCCCGCGTGGGTGGAGGAGTGGCTCTCCAAGCGGTCCACCACCGCCGAGCGCAAGGCGAAGCGCGAGGCCGCCGGAGAGGGCGCCGCCCCCGCCGACCCGGAGGCCCGTGCGAAGCGCACCGCCGAGCGTCATACCCGCGTGCAGCGGGGACTGGAGGCCCTGTCCCTCTGGATGGAGGACCTCGTGCGCGGCGGCTTCGCCGGGCTCGAGGCGGAGACCGCCATGTGGAACACCCAGGCGGCACGGCTGGTGGATGCACAGGCCCCGGGCCTCGCGTCCCAGGTGCGCCAGCTCGCGGCGCTCCCGGGCAGCGGCCCCGACTGGCCCCGGAAGATGCTCGAGAGGCTCGGACGCCTCGCACTCGTCACCGAGGCCTGGCGGAAGATGGATCAGCTCGCGCCGCCCCTCGCGGCGGACCTCCGCTCCGTGGTGGGCATCTCCCTGCGCGAGGAGGAGGTCGTCGCCCAGGGCGAGCGCCTCGAGGACACCTGGGCCGTCGTCGCCCAGGAGGTCGAGGACACGGAGCGCGTCCGCGCGCAGCGGACGTACCTGCTCGGTGCCACCTCGGGCCGCACGGCGCTCGTCCTCCAGTTCGCGGCGGGTCCCGGCGCACGGTTCGCCGAGTCCTTCCTCCCCGGCACCGCCTTCCCGGCCGAGCTGGTGTTCTGGCCGAGCGCCGCGCCCCAGCGCGCCCTCGTCCACGAGCGCAAGGGAGATGTCCGTCCCTGGCTGGAGGCCCTGCCCTCGCTCACGCTCGACGGGCTCGCCCAGCGGTTCGCCGACGAGCTGTCCCGGCAGCCCTTCCGGGAGCGCACGGCGGCGCTGCTCGGGGCTGTGGTGCCCCTCGTGGATGGCAGGCGGCGCTGGTGGCTCCGGGATGCCACGGGCGCGGCCGTCCTCCTCGGCCCGAGTGACCGATGGCGGCTGCTCGCGCTCTCCGGTGGCCAGCCGCTCGACGTGTTCGGTGAGTGGGACGGGGAGGAGTTCCGGCCCCTGAGCACCCGCGTGGACGGACGCTTCCTTCCCCTGGGAGGACTCTCGTGAACGAGCTCGACGCCCTGACACGCCTCGCCACGCTGGGGACCTCCCGCTCGCCGGAGCTCGGGGCCACGGCCGGAGTGGAGGGCCAGGTCCTCCGCGCGCTGGAGGACGTGCCCCTGGAGAAGCGCCTCCTGCTCGCGGCCGGGGCGCGCTCGGTGGCGCGGGCCGCCGGAAGGAAGCTCGCCCGGCTGGAGACCCGAGGCGACGTGGCCCCGACCGACACGCTCCCCGTGTGCCCGCCGCGCGTGAGCGCCGTCCTCACGGAGCTTCTCGTCTCTAATGATGTGGAGGTGCTGCGCGAGGCCTTCGAGCTGCTGGCCCGCGCCCGCCGCCGGCTCCCGCCGGAGCTGCTCCCCCGGGTGCTCGGTCTCGCGGAGCGCTCGCTGCGCGTGGCGGCGGAGCCGGTGCTCGGCGAGCGCGGCCAGTGGCTCGCCCAGCGGAATCCCGAATGGAGCTCCGTCGCGGAGGCCCCGGCGGCCGACCCGGCGGATGCCGAGCGCGTGTGGACGGAAGGAACGCCCGAGGAGCGGCGCGCGGTGCTCAGCCAGGCGCGGAGCACCGACCCGGCGCGGGCCCGGGGGTGGTTGCAGACCACGTGGGCACAGGAGAAGGCCGAGCACCGCGCCCGGTTCCTGGCCTGTCTCGATGTGGGGCTGTCCCCGGAGGACGAGCCCCTGCTGGAGCTCGGCCGGAAGGATCGCGCGGCCGCGGTGCGCGAGGTGGCGAGGTACCTGCTGGCCCGGCTGCCCGAGTCGGCCTTCGCGCGGCGCATGCTGGAGCGGGCCCGCGCCGTGCTCACCTGGGAGAAGCCGGCCACGCTGCGCGTCCGGTTCCCGGACAAGTGGGACGCCGAGGCCGAGCGCGACGGCCTGGACAAGCCACCGGCCGGTATCGGCCAGAGCGAGCACTGGCTCATCCGGCTCCTCGAGGCCATTCCCCTGAGCACCTGGGAGACCGGCTTCGAGGCCACACCGGGGCAGCTCGTCGAAGCCGCCGCGCGGACGGACCACGCCATCGCCCTCACGGAGGGCTGGGCCCAGGCGCTCCGGCTGGGAGTCTCCTCGTCCTGGGCGATGGCGCTGCTCGGCTTCTGGACGCGCTGCGAGTCGAAGGTGCTCGACGCCGAGCGGGCCCAGACGCTGGCCATCTCCGTCATGGAGCAGCTCCCGCCCGCCGAGCGCGCAGCGCGCACCCTGCGCATCCTCCGCCGCGCCGAGTCCCTGCCCTCGCTGGACCGGGCGCTCGCGGTGACGCCCGCGCCGTGGCCGGCGGATCTCGGCCATGCCTGGCTCGAGTCCCTGCGCGAGCTGTACGACCCGAGCACCCGGGCCACGGCCCTGCTCGGCGCCCTCCGCAAGGCGTCCACCGCCCTGCCACCGCAGTGCCTGCCCAACGCCGTGGATCCTCTCGTGCTGCCCTCTCCGCTCCAGCGCTGGAACGCGGAGATGCACCGCTTCCAGCAGACCGTCTCGCTGCGCCGCATCTTGTACGAGGAGTTGAAACCGTGACCGCTACCGCCCTTCTGCGCCAGCACGCCGAACAGCAATACGCCGAGGAGCTGGCCGAGCTCGCCAAGGCCGATGACCGCCCGAAGCCCGAGGGCTGGAAGCTCTCGCCCTGGGCCGTGCGCACCTACCTGCTCGGCGGCCAGCTGCCGAGCGGCTTCAAGGTGGGAGCCAAGTACATCGGCAACGCGCGGCTGGTGGAGATCGCCGTGGCGACGCTCGCCACGGACCGGGCCCTGCTGCTCTACGGGGTGCCGGGCACCGCGAAGTCGTGGCTGAGCGAGCACCTCGCGGCGGCCATCTGCGGGGACTCGACGCTGCTGGTGCAGGGCACGGCCGGCACGGACGAGGCGGCCCTGCGCTACGGCTGGAACTACGCGCGGCTGCTGGCCGAGGGCCCCTCGGAGAAGGCCATGGTGCCGAGCCCGGTGATGCGGGCCATGCGCGAGGGCAAGCTGGCGCGCATCGAGGAGCTGACGCGCATGCCGGGCGAGGTGCAGGACGCCCTCATCACCCTGCTGAGCGAGAAGACGCTGCCCGTGCCCGAGCTGTCCACCGAGGTGCAGGCGCACGCGGGCTTCAACGTCATCGCCACGGCGAACAACCGGGACCGGGGCGTGAACGAGCTGTCGAGCGCCCTCTTGCGCCGCTTCAACACGGTGGTGCTGCCGGTGCCCGACTCGCTGGAGCAGGAGGTGGAGATCGTCGAGAAGCGCGTGGCGGAGCTGGGCCGCACCCTGGCGCTGCCGGCGGAGAAGCCGGCGCTGGAGGAGATCCGCCGGGTGGTCACCCTCTTCCGCGAGCTGCGGGGCGGGGCGACGACGGATGGCGCGACGAAGCTCAAGACGCCCTCGGGCTCGCTGTCCACGGCGGAGATCATCTCGGTGGTGAACGGTGGCCTGGCCATGGCGGGCTACTACGGGGACGGGGTGCTCCGGGCGCCGGACATGGCCGCGGGCCTGACGGGCGCCATCGTGAAGGACCCGGTGCAGGACCGGGTGGTGTGGCTGGAGTACCTGAAGACGGTGGTGAAGGAGCGCGAGGGCTGGAAGGACCTCTACCGCGCCTGCATGGAGGTGCTGTGAGCGCGGAGGCGGGCGCGTCGGTGCACGTGCTCGGCGTGCGGCACCACGGCCCGGGGAGCGCGCGCAGCGTCCGGGCCGCCCTCGAGCGGCTCCAACCGGACGTGGTCCTCATCGAGGGCCCACCGGACGCGGACGCCCTGCTGCCGCTGGCGGCGCACGCGGAGATGAAGCCGCCGGTGGCGCTGCTCGTCTACTCGGTGGACCGCCCGGCGCAAGCCGTCTTCTACCCGTTCGCCGTCTTCTCGCCGGAGTGGCAGGCCCTCCAGTACGCCCTGGAGCGCACCCTCCCGGTGCGGTTCATCGACCTTCCACAGATGCACCGGCTGGCCCCCGAGGACGAGGCCACCGAGAAGCCCGAGGCCGTGGAGCCGCCCGGCACACCCCGGTCGGATCCGCTCGGAGCGCTCGCACGCGCCGCGGGCTACGAGGACGGCGAGCTCTGGTGGGACCACCTCATCGAGCAGCGCCAGAATCCCGAGGGCGTGTTCGAGGCCGTGCTGGAGGCCATGAGCGCCCTGCGCGAGGGCGAGGGAGAGCTGTCCCCGCACGAGGCCCGGCGCGAGGCCCACATGCGGCGGAGCATCCGTCAGGCGAAGAAGGACGGCTTCCAGCGGATCGCCGTCGTGTGCGGCGCATGGCACGCCCCGGCGCTCGTGCAGCAGCGGCCCGCGAAAGAGGACGACGCGCTGCTGCGCGGCCTGCCGAAAGCGAAGGTGGCCGCCACGTGGATTCCCTGGACGTATGACCGGCTCGGCTGGCGCAGCGGGTACGGCGCGGGCGTGGAGTCACCGGGATGGTACGCGCACCTGTGGCTCTCGCCCCAACGGGCGGTGACGTCGTGGGCGGCGCGCATCGCGCACCTGCTGCGCGACGAGGGACTGGACGCCTCCTCCGCGAACGTCATCGAGACGGTGCGGCTCGCCGAGACGCTCGCGGCCCTGCGGGGCCTGTCCTCGGCGGGGCTGGCGGAGCTGAGGGACGCGGCGCTCGCCGTTCTGTGCGGCGGAGACGCGACACCGCTGGCGCTCGTCCACGAGAAGCTCGAGGTCGGCACCGGGCTGGGCGTGGTGCCCGCCGAGGTGCCCTCGGTCCCGCTCGCCCGGGACCTGGCCGCGCTGCAGAAGTCGCTGCGCCTGCCGCCCTCCGCCGAGAGCAGGTTGCAGGAGCTGGATCTGCGCAAGGACATGGACCGCGAGCGGAGCCGGTTGCTGCACCGCCTGCGGCTGCTCGACATCCCCTGGGGCACTCCAGAGGAGGACCCTCGGAGCTCGACGGGCACCTTCCGCGAGACGTGGCGCCTGAAGTGGGACCCCGAGCTGGCCGTGCGGGTCGTCGAGGCGAGCCTCTTCGGGAACACGGTGGAGTCGGCGGCGACCTCTCGCGTGGTGACGCGCGCGGCGGAGGCGACCGAGCTCGGCACGCTGACGGCCCTGCTCGATGCGGCCCTGCTCTCGGAGCTGTCCGCCGCCATCGACACCGTGCTGCGCCACGTGCAGGCGCTCTCCACGCGCTCGGCGGACGTGCCGAAGCTGCTCGAGGCGTTCCCGTCCCTGGCGCACGCGGTCCGCTACGGCAGCGTCCGCGAGACGCCCACCGGCCCCATCCGCGCCATCGCCGACGGGCTGTTCGAGCGCATCCTCATCGGCCTGCCCGGGGCGTGCGTCTCCCTGGATGACGACGCCGCGCACCAGCGCCGCGACCAGCTGCGCGCGATGCATGCCGCGGTGGCGCTGCTGGAGGGCGGGGAGCGCGGAGAGGAGTGGGCCGAGGCCCTGAACCAGCTCGTGCACCGCGACGCCGTGCACGGGCTCCTGCGCGGGACGGCGCTGCGGTTGGGGGTGGAGCTCGGACGGGTGCGGGACGAGGAGCTGGGGACGCTCTCCCGGAGGGCCCTGTCCCCGGCCGTGCCTCCCGCCGAGGCGGCGGCGTGGCTGGAGGGGCTCGTGTCGGGGAGCGCGCTGCTGATGCTGCACCGGCAGGACCTCTGGGCGGCGCTCGATGGGTGGCTCTCGGGCCTCACGCGGGAGTCCTTCGTCGAGCACCTTCCCCTGGTGCGGCGCGCGTTCGCCGACTTCAGCACCGCCGAGCGGCGTGCCATGGGGGAGCGGGTCAAACAGCTCTCATCCGCTCCGGCGGAGGGGAAAGAGAAGGCGGCCGCGGAGGAGCTGGACGCGGAGCGCGTGGCGCGGGTCCTTCCGGTGCTGTCCACCATCCTGGGAGTGCGAATCCATGAAGTCGCCTGAAGAGGAGCGGCTGGAGCGCTGGAGGCTCATCCTGGGCGAGCCCGCGCAGTTGACGCTGGGAACCCCCCTGGGCGAGGCCGAGCTGCGCATGGACCGGGCGCTCGCGGCGCTGTACGACTCCGAGCGCAAGGCGGGCCTGGGAGGCTCCTCGCCGCACGTGACGCGCTGGCTGGGGGACATCCGCGAGTACTTCCCGGCCTCGGTGGTGCGCGTCATGCAGGGCGATGCGATGACGCGGCTCGGGCTCACGGAGATGCTGTTGCAGCCGGAGATGCTCGAGGCGGTGGAGCCGGACGTGTCGCTGGTGGCGACGCTGCTGTCGCTGCGCAAGGTCATCCCGCAGAAGACGAAGGAGACGGCGCGCAAGGTGGTGCGCAGGGTGGTGGACGACCTGGAGCGGCGCCTGCGGGCGCCCACGGAGCGGGCCGTCCGGGGTGCGCTGTCGAGATCCTCGCGCACACGGAGGCCGAGGGCGGGGGAGATCGACTGGGAGCGGACGCTGCGGGCGAACCTCGGTAACTACCAGCCGGAGCGCAAGGCGGTGGTGGTGGAGAAGCTGGTGGGCCAGGGACGCAAGCGCTCGAGCCTGCGGGACGTGGTGCTGTGCATCGACCAGAGCGGCTCGATGGCGGCCTCGGTCGTCTATTCGAGCATCTTCGGAGCGGTGCTCGCCTCGATGCGGGCGGTGACCACGCGGATGGTCGTCTTCGACACGGCGGTGGTGGACCTGAGCGAGGAGCTCTCCGACCCCGTGGACCTGCTCTTCGGCACGCAGCTGGGCGGAGGCACGGACATCGACCGGGCGCTCGCGTACTGCCAGCAGCTCGTGACACGGCCGGCACAGACGATCCTCGTGCTCATCACGGACCTGTACGAGGGAGGCAATGCCCAGCGGATGATTCAACGGGCCGCGTCGCTGGTGCGCAGCGGCGTGGTGGTCATCTGCCTGCTGTCGCTGAGCGACCAGGGGACACCGGCCTACGACAGCCACAACGCCGCGCAGCTGGCGGCCCTGGGCATCCCCACCTTCGCCTGCACACCGGACCAGTTCCCCGAGTTGATGGCTGCGGCCATTCAACGGCAGGACATTGGCGCCTGGGCGGCGCGCAACGACATCCAGCTCGCGCGCTCGGGCTGAGCCATCTGTGCTTTCATCCAATGCCCTATGAGAAAGCACAAAGCCAGCCGGACGGCGGTGAGGGTGAGCCGGATCATCGCGATGCTCGCGCGCCAGCCCCGGTTCGCCCCACTGCTGCCAAGGGGAGCCGCGGAGGCCTCGGAGCGGCTCCTGCATCAGGTGGGGCTGCTGCGGCCCTGGATGCTCCAGATTCTCGGCGCGCCCTGGTACGGCCGCCTCGTCAGCGCGCTCGAGCGGCACACCTTTCCCGGCATGTGCCTGGAGATCGGTCTGCGCAAGCGCTTCATGGACGATGAGACCCGCGCCGCGCTGGCGGACGGGACGCGGCAGGTGCTGGTCGTCGGAGCGGGGCTCGACACGCTGTGCTGGCGGCTGGCCCCCGAGTTCCCGGAGGTCACCTTCGTCGAGGTGGACCATCCGGCCACCCAGGCGATGAAGCGCGAGGCCCTCGGCGGCATGGGGCCCCTGCCCTCCAACCTGCATCTGGCGGAAGCGGATCTGTCCCGCGTTCCCCTGGACGAGGTGCTCTCCCGGCTCCCGGTGTGGCGCATGGAGGCCCCGAGCGTCGTCATCATCGAGGCGGTGTTGATGTACCTGGACCCGGCCAGTGTGTCGGCGTTGCTGAAGGCGCTCCATCGGAGCACCGGTCCCGGGAGCCAGCTGCTCCTCACCTGCGTCCGCAATGACGAGCACGGAAGGCTCCGGGCGGGACCGGTCACCCGCTGGGTGACGGAGACCGGGCTGAGGCGCGCGGGCGAGCCACTCCTCTGGGACATCCGGGAGGGAGAGCTGGCCTTCTTCATGGAGCGGCACGGCTTCCGGTTGGACGAGTCTCCCGAGCGCGTGGACCTGCACCGCCGCTATCTGGTGCCCGCGGGCCTGCTGGAGGAGCCCGTGGAGGGAGTCGAGTTCCCGGCCGTGGCGAAGAGGTGCTGAGCGGACGCAGGGTAACGGATTTTCCTACCCCCCGAGGCACTGGGCAGAGCGCTCCATCGGCCCCACCCTCCCGTCACCAATTCCAATGGGAGGTAGGGATGAGACGGTGGCGTGGAATGGCGATGCTCTGCTCGCTGGCACTGGGGTGCGGCGGGCCACTGCCCGATGAAGGCATCCAGGAGGACGGGCGCTCGCGGGCCAGCTCTCCGAGCGAGCAGGAGGAGGTCGAGCTGACGGCGGAGTGGGGACGCGTGGAGCCGGGCACCGCGCGTCTGGTCAAGGACATCTTCCCCATGGCCCACACGCCGCCATGGCACGGCCCCGAACCGGAGAGCCTCGTGGCGTTCCGCGGCAAGCTCTACTTCGCCGCCAACTTCGAGGACGGCCGCCGGGAGCTGTGGAAGAGCGACGGAACCACCGCGGGCACCGTGCCGGTGAAGAGGTTCCTGGCGCCCTCCGGCATTCCCCTCTACTCCACCACGCTGACGGAGCTGACGCCCCTGGGCTCGCGGCTCTTCTTCGTGGTGGGCGACGAGACACATGGCCGCGAGCTGTGGGTCAGTGACGGCACCACCGGGGGAACGCGGCTGCTGAAGGACATCACCCCGGGGCCCGAGGGCTCCGAGCCGTACAGGCTGACGGTCGTGGGCAACACCCTGCTCTTCTTCCGCTACATCCCCGGGACCGACACAACCCCCTCCCGCCATGAGTTGTGGAGGAGCAACGGCACCGAGGCCGGCACGGTGCGGGTGAAGGATCTGGGGCCCGAGACGGCCCTGATCTACTCGCAGGCCATCGTGGGCAACACGCTCTTCTTCGCCTTCTCGGACCTGGAGCACGGGACCGAGCTGTGGAAGACGGATGGCACCGAGGCCGGCACGGGGCTCGTCACGGACATCGTTCCGGGCGCCAACAGCTCCTACCCGTTCCACCTGACGGCCCTGGGCGGACGCGTCTTCTTCACCGCCACGGACCCGGTTCACGGCACCACGGTGTGGAGGACCGATGGCACCGCGGCCGGCACGGAGCGCGTCGCGGACCTGATACCGGGCACGGACAACGAATACGTCCAGCTCCTCGGGACGATCGGCGGTTGCCTGTACCTCGCGGCGCCGGATCCGTCCGACCAATCGACGCGCCTGTACAGGCTGAAGGACGGCACCGCGGGCATTCACGTGAAGCTCGTCACCACCCTTCCCAATCCCTACAGCGATCCGGACGCGTCCACCTACATCACAGCTTCCACCGTCGCGGGCAGGAAGCTCTTCCTGGCGCTGGGCATCTACGGCTCCGGCCCGGCCCCGCGCGACGTACAGCTCTGGGTGACCGATGGGACGGACTCCGGGACGAAGCCGCTGCACAGTCCCCTGAGCACGTCCGACGAGTTCGGCTCCACGCTCTACGCCCTGGATGGCCGCATCCTCTTCAGCGGCGCCGATGGCGAAGCGGGCCTGGAACTGTGGGAGAGCGATGGGACGGTGAGGGGCACGCGGCAACTGCAGGACATCGCGCCGGGCGGCACCTGGTCGTACCCGCACAGCTTCATCCGCGTGGGCTCGAAGGTCTTCTTCGTCGCCCAGGACGGAGTCCACGGCAGCGAGCTGTGGGTCATGCCGCTGCGGCGCTAGCACACGCCTGGCCAGCGGAGGCCCGCGAGCCCATCGCGGGCCCCCCGATGCCCTAACGGGACAACAGGCCGCGCAGACAGAGGGCCACGTAGGCGGCGGAGAGTCCCGCCATGGCGGACTGGGACACGATGGCGGCGGGCCGTTCCACCTTCTCACCCCGCAGCAGCGCGGGCAGCCGGGCGAGCGCGCGAGCGGTTCCCAGCAAGCCGAGCAGCCCGAGGAGCGCCGCCCCCCCGAGCACCGCGTTCCGTTGGGCTCCGCGCCGCTCCAGCAGCCCAAGGCCCAGGGCAGCCGTTCCGAAGCCCGCGGGGATGAGCGCTGTCTTGTGCTGCGCTCCTGTCGCGACGAACCCGCCCACCCCGAGCGTCGTCAGCAGGGTTCCATACCCGAGCGTCCAGTTCTCCACGCCATACCTCCTCGATTGGGATTCACCGGGCCCCTGAAAGGGCCCCGGGAAATCTGGGCATGGCGCGAGAGTCCTGCCCGGCTCCGCCTACTTCCCGACCCGGGTGAGCGTGGCGTTCTGGATGATGGTGCCCGGATACGTCTTCCCCTCCCCCGTGAACATCAGGTTGCCGGAGTAATTCAACTGGACGGCCTTGCCAGAGAGCGAAGCAATTCCATTCGTGATCGTCTTGGTGAACGTGTGGCCATTCTGCACCAGGGTGCAGGTCGTTCCAGGCCTGAGGGTCGCCACATCGCCCTCGACATCAGCGGGATAGGTACACGGTGTCCCCGCTACTGGGATCTCGGAGATGAGGATGTCCGAGTTGGCTCCTTCCGAGATGCGATAGGTGAACGAGAGCGGGTTGGTCATGGTCGTCTGGCCCGTCAAGGCGATGGTGACGGTGCCCGCCACGTTGTAGCTGCCGTGAAACTGCTGACCGCCGAAACCACAGCCAGAGGTGGTGATCGCGAGCAGGACGGCGAGGGCGAAAGACGGGTTCTTCATGATGGCTCCTGGTGATGTCGTGTGCGCCGCGCCTTGTGCAGAAGCCCTGCCAATCACCCAGGCAGCGGCGTTCCGAGGGACGCATCCCGCGCGACGGTCCGGGGGCCATCCGGAACGCAGGACGGAAATCCCACCAGCGGGACGAAGCAGCCGTCAGTGCAGGAGCGGAGCGGGTGAGCGTCCCGGGCGGCGGGGGAGCTCCACCGTGAAGGCCGCGCCGGCCCCCAACGTGCTGCGCACGGCGACGGAGCCACCCAGCCTGTGGACGATCTCCCGGACGATCCACAACCCCAGACCGAAGCCGCCGTAGTTCTGCTCGGACACGGCCCGCTCGAAGCGCTCGAAGATGCGCTCCTGGTCCCCTGGCGCGATGCCAATCCCCTCGTCACTCACGGCGAGCCACACGGTGTCCGCGTCCGAGTGCACCTCCACCCGGATGGGCCGGCCCTTTCCGTATTTGATGGCGTTGGTGAGCAGATTGACGACCACCTGCTCCAGCCGCAGCCGGTTCCACAGCCCCACCGTGGGCGCGTCCACGCCGGCCAGCACCAGCATGCTGCCGGAGCGTGACAGGTCCTCGTGGAAGCGCGTCACCACGTCACGCACCACGTCGGCCAGGTCCACGCGCTCGAGCTGGAAGGACAGGTGCCCCTCCTTGATGCGGGAGAGATCCAACAGCTCGTCCACCAGGTGACCCAGCCGATCCACCTGCCGGGAGATCACCCTCACCTTGCTGCACACCTCTCCCAGCGCGAGCGACCGCGCCTGGAGGGCGCCACGCAGCAGGCTCTGCGCCTGCAGCCTCAGCGCCGTCAGGGGCGTGCGCAGCTCGTGCGAGGCGATGGAGAGGAACCTGTCCCTCATCTGGATGGCCTCGTGCGCCTCCTCGTACAGCCGGGCGTTCTCCACCGCCATCGCCATGCGGCGCGCCACGTCCCGGGCCAGGGCCAGCTCGGTCTCACCCAGGAGGCGCGAGGGGGAGCAGGTGAAGCCGACGGCACCCAGCACCCGGCCGTGGCTCGACAGCGGCAGCCGGAGGAAGGTGCCCTCGGGTCCGGTGACGCGCATGAGCCCGGCGACCGGCGCCCCGTCCCGGGACTCGGGCACGAGCAGGGCCTGCGCTTCGGGCAGCGAGCGGAGCCGTTCCTGCTCGTGGGCATCCTGGTGGACCACCGCCACCCTCCGCAGCCGGCCGTCCTTGTCGAGCAGCTCCACCATGCACCCCTCCGCCACCAGGGGCACCACCAGCCGCACGGCCCGGGCGAGCACGGATTGGAGCTCGAACCCCTCGGCGAGCACGGCGCTCAGCTCCGCCAGCAGGGCGAAGCGCGTGCGGGCGGCCTCCGACTCGGCATGAGCCGCCTCCGCCGCCCGCGCCTGGCGCTCCAGCGCGCGGCTGGCCCGCAGCTCTATCTCCGTCATCACCGACAAAGCCAGCTCCAAGAGGATGTGCAGATCGCCGTCCGTCCAGACACGCGGCCGGGTGTCGATGACACAGAAGGTGCCGATGACCTCCCCTTCCGAGGCCGTGAGGGGAACGCCGGCGTACGCCACGACGCCGAGCTGGTCGATGGCCAGGTTCTCCCGCAGCACGGGGTGCTGGCGCGCGTCCTCGATGAGGAGCGGCTCGCCCGTGGCCACCACGTGCATGCAGAAGGAATGGGTCAGGGGGGTCTGGCGGACATCACACCAGGGAGCAGGCAGGCCCACGCAGCTCTTGAAGAACTGCCGGTCCTCGGCCACCAGGGTGACGAGCCCCACCGGTGCGCCAATCACCCGCGTGGCCAGCCGGGCCAATCGATCGAATGCCTCCTCGGCGGGTGTGTCCAGCAGGGCGGTGCTCCGCAGGGCCGCCAGTCGGCGGTCGCGGAGGACGGCGCACTGGACCTCCCTCGGCACCGCATCCCGCTCGGCACCATGCTCCTGCCCTCCGGTATGAGCTGCGGAGTCGGACACAACCCCTCCTGAGGAGGGAACAGCATCGGCTCCGGAGCGATTGCGAGCAGAGGGAGAGCGGAGCGCCCGAGCCCCTCTCAACGCGCCCGAGACGAGCCCAGGTCCGGCTTCAGCGCCATCAACAACACCGGGCCGAGAAACGCATCCGCCAGAGTGCACGGCATGGCACGCAGGCCGTGCGGGGAAGGGAGCGGCGAGAACGGACTTGCAGGAGTCCTGGCCTTTCACTATCTCTGGGGCAGGTGCCGAGGGGCGCCTGCCCGAAAAAGACGACGTCACCCTCGTTTCTCCCCGCGGTCCGACATGTTTGTTCTCGATGAATTCCTTCCACGGCCCACACTCGGGTAAGGGCCGACAACGAGGGACTTTTCATGGGAACCGACTCCCGCGCGGCCGTCACGCCCCTCCCACTCCGCGAGTGCAAGATCCGGGCATCGATCCTGCTCAAGGATCTGCTCTCTTCCGACGCCCAGCGTTCCACCCGGGCCGCTGAGCGGCTGCGCGCCCTTCCTGCCTTCGCGGGTCAGACGCCAGGCGAGGTGCTCGCGAGCAGGGAGCAGGTCCGCCGCAAGCACGCGCTCGCCGTCATCGCCCGGGAGCAGGGCCACGCCTCCTGGGAGGAGTTGCGGAGCGCACGCGGCGAGGAGGAGGAGACCCCTCCCCAGGTCGACTTCGAGCGCTTCTTCATCCAGCACGCGAGCGTCTTCCTCAACCGCTGGTTCTCCACCTACCCGGAGGCACTCGCCTCGCTCCGGGCCATGGGCGGCTACCTCTTCCCCTACCGGCGGCAGTTCTTCATCTGCGAGGCCGACTTCCTGAAGGCCCGCGGCGTGGACACCACGGATCCCGACTGGGAGCGGATGGGACGCAACTGGGTGGAGCCGCTCGACCCGGACGCCCGCGCACGCCTCGAACAGAAGCTCATCGCGCTCGGCTACGAGAGCTGAAGCGCCTTTCCTCACCTCACGACACCAGGAGCACCCGTATGTCCTCTCCGAATGACCGCGCCGCGCGCGGCGGTCCGACTTCGCGCGCCGAGATGAAACGAGCCTACAAGGAGAAGCCGCCCCCGATGGGGGTGTACATCATCCGCAACCGCACCAACGGCAAGGTGCTGGTGGGCTCGGGCCTCAACCTTCCGGGAATGCTCAACCGCGTCCGCTTCGAGCTGGAGCTGGGCTCCTGCCCCAACCGCGAGCTACAGGAGGACTGGCGGCGCCACGGAGCCGACAGCTTCTCCTTCGAGCAGCTCGACATCCTCGAGCCGCCGGAGGAGCCGGGCGTGGATCTCAAGGAGGAGCTGCGGGTGCTGGAGGCGCTCTGGCTCGACCGGCTCCGGCCCTACGGCGAGGCCGGCTACAACATCCCCAAGGAATGAGGAGCCGTTCCGGCGCCGGCATCAGGGCTCACGGGAGCGGAGCGCGGGAGGCAGCTCGACGATCTGGAACCAGTGCTTGTCGAGCACCCTCACGACATCGACGAGCCCCTCGAAGGTCACCGGCTTGGTGATGAAGCAGTTGGCCCCCAGGTCGTAGCTGCGCAGGATGTCCTCCTCGGCCTTGGAGGTGGTCAGGACCACGACGGGGATCGCCTTGAGCACCGGGTCGGACTTGATCTCCCGCAGGGCCTCGCGGCCGTCCTTGCGGGGCATGTTCAGGTCCAGGAGGATCAACCCGGGCCGGGGGGAGTCCTTCGGGTCGGCATAGCGGCCACGGCGGTGCAGGTAGTCGAGCAGCTCCTCGCCGTCCTCGACGAACCGGAGCTCATTGACGAGCCTGCTCTCCTCCATCGCGGTGCGGGCGAAATCCCGGTCATCCGCGTCGTCATCCGCCATCAAGATGGTGACGGGCTTCTTCTGCTCCATGAGGTCCCTCACTGCGATCAGCTCGAGAGACATGCCAGGGACTCTCGAGGGTTGTCTACCAAGGCCCTGGCGGGTGCTTCGCCCTCTGCTCCGAGGGAGGGCGGCGCACCATGCGCCTGGCTCGGAAGCTCGCCCGCCGGAGTATGTTCCAGGACATGTGGAACCCGCAGAAGGAGCACGAGGCCATCTCGGCGTTGTTCGGGGGAAAGGGCACCGTGCGTGTCTGGAACCTGTACACCGGCGAGTTCACTCCACCGTTCACGGCCGTGCTCGCGTGTGAGCTGGAGCCCGGCGGCAGCGTGGGCCCACACGTCCAGCAGGAGGACGACGAGCTCGTGCTCGCGCTGGAAGGGCACGGTGCGGCGTACGTCGATGGGCAGCGTGTCGCACTCGAGCCCGGAAGCCTCGTCGGCCTGCCTGTCGGGAAGACCCTGGCGCTGGAGAATGCCTCCAACGAGGCCGTGCTGCGCTACCTCATCATCAAGGCGCGCTGAGCCTGGGCTAGAGTCCCCGCCATGAAGGCCCTGCTCGACCAATTGGATGCGCTGCCCCCCGGAGACGCCGTCTTCGATCTCGACAACACCCTGCTCGTCGGAGACATCGGCGAGGCCACCCTGCGGCGTCTGCTGCACCGGCTGCCCCCCCGCGCCGCCTCCATCCTCGGCACCACCGACCCCTGGGGTGCCTACGAGGCACTGGCGGCTCGCGACTGGTGCGGAGCGGGCGACGTGGCCGCCCAGGCCCTGGCCGGGCTGAGCCCCAGCGAGGTCGAGGCGCTCGCCACCGACGTGCTGGAGCGGGGTGAGGTGCGGCTCAACCCGCACACCGTCGAGCTGGCGCGGGCCCTCTCCCGGCGTCACCGGGTGTGGATCCTCACGGGCTCGGCCGAGTTGCTCGGGCGGGTGGCGGGAGCGCGCATGGGCATCGAGCGCGTGGTGGGCATGCGCCTGCGCGAGGTGGAGGGCCGGCTGAGCGATGAGCTGCTGCCGCCCTGCACCTGTGGCGAGGGCAAGGTCCTGGCCACCCGCCAGCTCATCACCGAGCGCCCCGTCTTCGCCATCGGCGACTCCCCGACGGACCTGCCCATCCTGCGGCTGGCCACGGTCGCGCGGACGCTCGGGAAGATCGCCGGCCGGGAGTTCCCCGCCCTGGAAACATGAGCAGGCAGGGGAGCGAGGAGGCAGGCGTACGATTCCTGAGGGCGCCCGGCCTCCCATGCCCATATATGTAGGCGCATGCTCCATGTGATTCCCCTGGGAGGACTGGGTGAGATTGGCCTGAACGCCATGGTCATCGCCTGCCGGGGGGAGATGCTCCTCATCGACTGCGGCTTGATGTTCCCCCCCATCGGCACGCTGGGCGTGGACATCGTCGTACCGGACTTCACCTACCTGCGGCAGAACGCCTCGCTGCTCAAGGGCATCGTCCTCACCCACGGCCACGAGGACCACGTCGGCGCCCTGCCCTTCCTGCTCAACGACGTGCCCGTGCCCGTGTACGGCACCCGCTTCACGCTCGGCATGGTGCGCAACCGGCTGGAGGAGCTGGGGGTGGAGGCGGACCTGCGCGAGATAGAGCCGCGCAACCCCTTCCCGGTGGGAGCCCACTTCACCGTCGAGGCCTGCCGTGTCACGCACACGGTGCCGGACGCGGTGGGCTACATCGTCCGTACCCCCGAGGGGCCCGTCATCCACACCGGCGACTTCAAGCTGGATCCGGACCCGATCGACGGCCTGCGCACGGACCTGGAGCGCTGGGGCGAGCTCGGTGACGAGGGCGTGCTCTGCCTGCTGTCCGACTCCACCAACTCCGAGCGCACGCACGAGACGGGCAGCGAGCGCGAGGTGGAGCAGACCTTCGATCGGCTCTTCCGCGATGTGCCGGGCCGCATCGTGGTGAGCATGTTCGCCTCCAACCTGCACCGCATCCACCACGTGTTGCAGCTGGCGCAGAAGCTGGAGCGCAAGGTCGTCACCATGGGCCGCAGCATGGCGCGCAACATCGAGATGGCGCGCCAGCTCGGCTTCCTCCCCGGCATCAACGACGCCCTCTTCGTCTCGCTGGACGCGGCGCCCTCGGTGCCCGCCGGGCGCCTGCTGGTGCTCGCCACCGGCTCCCAGGCCGAGCCGCGCGCCGGTCTCTCGCAGCTCGCCTCTGGAGACGGCGCCATGCGCCTGGAGCCCGGGGACCTGGTCGTCCTCAGCGCCCGCGCCATCCCCGGCAACGAGCGCGCCGTGTCCGGTCTCATCGACCAGCTGCTCTGGCGGGGTGCTCGCGTCATCTACCCGGACCTGGAGCCCGGCGTGCACGTCTCCGGCCACGCCAGCCAGCCCCAGCAGCGGCGCGTGCTGGACCTGGTGCGCCCCCGCAACTTCGTCCCCATTCACGGCGAGTTGCACCACCTGCACCGCCACCTGGCCACGGCGAAGGAGTCCGGGCTGGCCCCCGCCAACCTCCTGCTCGCCCAGGATGGGGATCTGCTCGTCTTCGAGGAGGGGCAGGGCCGCTTCGCGGGCAGTGTGCCCACCGGCCGCATCTACCGGGATCGCTTCGGTGGAGGTGTGGTAACTCCCGACATCATGCAGGATCGCACCCGGCTCGCCGAGACGGGTCTGATCGTGGCCGCCCTCGTCATCGACCGGGCGAGCCTGTCGGTGATGGCGGGGCCGCAGCTCACGGGCCAGGGCCTGAACCTGGACGAGCAGGTGCTGCTGCCCCGGGTGGCGGAGGACGCCCGGACCTTCTTCCTGGAGATGTCCCCGCAGCTCCGGGGGGATGACGCCCGGGCCCGGGAGGAGCTGGCACGCGCCGTGCGCCGGGCCTTCAAGCTGTATACATCCAAGCGGCCCGTCGTGGTGCCGATGGTCATCAAGGTGTGATAAGGGCGCGGACTGCCATGCCTTCCTTCGACGTCGTCTCCAAAATCGATATCGCCGAGCTCGACAACGCGGTCAATCAGGCCAAGAAGGAGATCTCCACCCGTTACGACTTCCAGGGCGTCAACGGGGACATCGTGCTCGCTCCGGACAAGACCTCCATCACGGTGAAGGCCAACAGCGAGGAGAAGGTCCAGGCCGCCAAGGAGGTCCTGCTCAGCAAGCTGGCCAAGCGCGGCATCTCGCTGCTGGCGCTGGAGTACGAGCCCATCGAGAAGACGGGCCTGTCCAACGTGAAGCAGCTCATCAAGCTGCAGCAGGGCATCCCGGTGGAGAAGTCCAAGGAGCTGGTGAAGCTCCTCAAGGACTCGAAGATGAAGGTCCAGGGCTCCATCCAGGGCGACCAGCTGCGCGTCACGGGCAAGAACAAGGATGACCTTCAGGCGGCCATCGCCCTGTTCCGCAAGGAGCAGGACCGGCTGCAGCTCGACATGCAGTTCACCAACTTCCGGGACTAGCCGTGCGCGCACTCGTCGCTTCCGCAGTGCTCGGGGCGCTCGCCCCGGTGGCCGCCTCCGCCCAGGAGCAGGCGCCGGCTCCGGAGCAGCAGCGTCCCACCAAGGCCGTGCCCTCGCTGCCCAAGGCCCCGAAGCTGGATGGGGACCTCAAGGACTTCCCCGGCACGCTCACCTTCAAGCCCCCCGCGTCCCTGGACGCGAGCGCCTCCTTCACGGCCCGCGCCGCGTGGCGCAAGGACATCCTCTACGTGGGGGTGGAGGCCACGGACGACCAGCTCCAGGCCGGGGACGTGCTCACCCTCACGCTCTTCTTCCCCGAGGCCGGTGCCACCGCCAGCGGCCACGTGTTCCGCTTCGCCTTCGATGGCAAGCGCGCCTCGCCGCCGGAGAGCGGCACCTCCGAGTTCGCCCAGAAGCTGGTGGACGCGGGGGTGAAGCGCAAGGACAACAACCTGGCGCTCGAGGTGGCCATCCCCGCCCGCGCCCTGCCGCGCATCCCCGCGGTGGAGCCGCTCGTGCTCGACCTGTGCCTCACCTATGAGGACGTGGACGGAGCGGGCGCGAAGCCCGCCCCCGTCACCAACTGCCAGGGCGGGAGCATGGTGGGGGACGCCCTCAAGCTGCCGGACGACTTCCGCAAGGGACTCAAGCTCAAGCCCCCGGAGGGCGTGGTGGCGCTCGAGGGGCAGCCGGACGGCTGGCTGGGCTATGGCGTGCTCCACTACCCGCTCTGGGTAGAGGCGGACGCGGCCCTGACGCCTGGCCTGCTCAAGGCCCTGGTGGCCCCGAATGCCGTCTCCGCGGAGAAGGTGGGCGTGAATGTGCCGGAGACGCTGTCTTTGCCGGATGGAAGGCCGCTGCTCGCGGTGTTGACGGGCGAGAATCCGTACACCACCGGTGGCAAGTGTGACGGGGACAAGGAGCTGCGCCTCGCCCTCTACCTCGTGAAGGGGAAGACGGCGCAGCGGGTGCTCGAATGGCCGGCCGCCACGTGTGCGCTGGGCCGAGCGACGAATGTGGTGCTCGATGAAGAGGGCGCGTTGAGCATCGGTTACTCGAACGGCCCGACCATCAACTTTGCTTGGAGTGGAGACCACTTCGAGCGGACCGAACTCGGAAAGCGGTAAGCGCTGTGCAGAATCCCCCCGATACGAAGAACCTCTACATGATGACCCTCGGCTGCCCGAAGAACCGGGTGGACTCCGAGGTGATGCTGGGCACCCTCAAGCAGCGGGGCTACGCCCTGGTGCAGGATCCCTCCGAGGCCCAGGTCATCGTCGTCAACACCTGTGCGTTCATCGGGCCCGCCAAGCAGGAGTCCGTGGACTCCATCCTGGAGATGGCCGAGTTCAAGAAGTCGGGGGCGTGCAGCACGCTCGTCGTCACCGGCTGTCTGTCGCAGCGCTACGGCGCCGAGCTGTCCAAGGAGATGCCCGAGGTGGATCACTTCCTCGGCACGGGCGCCTACGCGCAGATCGGCGACCTGCTCGCCGCCGAGGCCTCTCCGCGCCAGGTGATTCCGGATCCGGACTACATCCACGACGCGAAGACGCCGCGCGAGAACTCGATGCCGTCGTACACGGCATACCTGAAGATCTCCGAGGGCTGCGACAACGCGTGCGCCTTCTGCATCATCCCCACGCTGCGCGGTGGGCAGCGCTCGCGCACCATCGAGGACATCGTCGCGGAGGCGAAGCGCCTGGCCGAGCAGGGCGTGCAGGAGCTGAACCTGGTGGCGCAGGACCTGACGGCGTACGGGCACGACCTGCCGGGCAAGCCTAAGCTGCATGACCTGCTGCGCGAGCTGGTGAAGGTGGACGTGCGGTGGATCCGCCTGCACTACGCCTACCCGCGCGTGTTCACGGACGAGCTCATCGAGCTGATGGCGACGGAGAAGAAGATCGCCAAATACCTGGACATGCCGCTGCAGCACGCGAGCGACAAGCTGCTGCTGTCGATGAAGCGGGGCCGGGACTCGAAGTTCCTCAAGGAGCTGCTGGCGAAGCTGCGCGCCCGGGTGCCGGGGCTGGTGATGCGCACCTCGATGATCGTCGGCATGCCCGGCGAGACCGAGGAGGACTTCGAGATGCTCAAGGAGTTCGTGAAGGAGCAGCGCTTCGAGCGGCTCGGGGTGTTCCAGTACTCGGACGAGGAGGGCACGGCGGCGTACGACTACGCGAACAAGGTGCCCAAGCAGACCATCGAGCGCCGCTGGCGCGAGGTGATGGCCATCCAGAAGCGCATCAACCGCGAGCAGAACAAGAAGCTGGTGGGCAAGCGGATCGAAGTGCTGGTGGAGGGCCCGAGCGAGGAGTCCGAGCACCTGCTGGTGGGCCGCCACGAGGGCCAGGCGCCGGAGATCGACGGTCTGGTCTACATCAACGACGGTCTGGCCTACCCGGGCGAGTTCGTCACCCTGGAGGTGACGGAGGCGCACGACTACGACCTGGTGGGCAAGGTGGTCGAGCGGCCCAACCCGAAGGACCGCGTGCTCAAGCCGCGTGACTCATTCCCGATGGCCGTGGTGCCGTCGGCCCGGTAGTCGCGGATGGGAACCCGGGACGATTGATACCCTCACCCCGTCCCTCTCCCGAAGGGAGAGGGGATATGGGTCTACTTCGGGTCCTCGGGTTCCTGCTCGCGCTCCTTCTTCGTCGGTGGCTTCGGCGTATTGCTTCGACGGGGCACAGCCATCGCGTCACCCAGCGGCGTCGGCTGGCACTCACAGACCGTGCGCCCCGTGCTCGCCTGGTGCACGAAGATGCACGCGTTGGGGCACTCCTGCAGTTGCCCTTCCTCGAACAGCGCCAGCGTGTACCCGCGCACCGATTTCAGGGCGTCACTGCACTCGGGCATCGACTGCGCCAGCCTCGGCCACGGCACCAGGTGCTGCGTCGTCTCGCCCCGGCTCGTCGGCGCGAACGAGAACCCCACCTTGCAGTCCAGCGGCAGCGGCTTGCCGTCCTCACCCAGCGGCTCCAGGTGCACCCTCCCCCCCTCGGGCAGATCCCTGAACACCGCGCCCGTGACGGCCGTCCGCCCCTCCGCCCCTCGCCTCACGTGCAGCCCGAAGCAGGACTCCTCCCGGAGCTCCTCCGCGTTCTGGGCACCCGGTCTCGCGCAGCGCTGGCGGCCCTCGACGGCCTGCACGCGCGGCCGGCGCAACACCAGCGTGTCTCCCTGCACGTCCACCGTCGTGCGGAAGTGGCCCCAGACGTCCGGCCCGATACGGCCCAGCGTGGTCGGGTTCCTCCACCCCACCCCGGCCTCCATCACCAGCGGCTTCACCCCCACGTCCGAGGACAGCTCCACCGTGTCCACCACGTAGGCCCTCGGGGGCAGATTGGCCGTCGTCTCCAGCGGTTGGATTCCCTGCGCTTCCGCGGCCCCCAACGCGAGCCTCGAGAAGGGCTCGCGCGTGCCCAGCACGAAGGGTCCGGTGAGGGCCGCCTCCGCCTGCGACACCCGCGCGGCGATCAGCGGCCAGTCACCCACCGGGTCTCTCGTGAGCTCGAGCCGGTACACCTCCTCGGCCGGGTCCGTCCCGGGAGCCGCCGCCTGCGCCAGGTACTCCGCGCGCGGGCGCGACTTCTCGAAGGACACCTCCCGCCGCAGCGGATCCACCGTGAAGGCATACGCGGCCAACACGTCCGCCCCCAGCGTCACCGAGCAGGTGCGCTCGCCGGTGAGGCCCATGCCCCGAGGTCCCAGCGGAACGCTCCCCACGCGCAGGCCCGGCACGCGCACCAACGGCCAGTCCCGCAGGCCGCCAGGGCCGGCGTAGACGTCCGGCACGCGCGCGTTGCCCACGATGGGCGGCGGGGGCCTCTTCTCATCCCAGCAGCCCTCGGACACCGCCGAGAGCCCCCGGGATACGTCCAGCACCACCGGCACCGGACGTCCATTCAAGTGGCCCTCCACCACGAGCCGCAGGTGGGGCGAGGGCAGCAGCGGCAGCGTCTGGTCCACGAGGCTGCCCGGCCGCTCGGGCGCGGCGGGACCGGCGGCTCCCCGGTGACACCCGGCGAGCACCAGCAACAGGGCCCCGAGACGCGCGCTCCGCACTGGCTACTTCCGCTGCTGCGTCTTGGTGAAGTCGTCGATGCGCGTGCCCTCGGGCGGGTTGAGCTTGAAGGCGTCCGCCGCGACACCCACGTTCGTCTTCAGGTTCAGGAAGGCGATCGCGTTCTCGCTGCCGTCCGGATCCACCACCGTGCTCTTCAGCACCTGCGCCGTCTTCGGGTCCACCTCCAGGCGCACCTGGCGGAAGCGCGGCTCGGCCTTCAGCGGGTCCAGCACCAGCAGCGTGCCCTTGCAGTCCTTGCACTCGCCCTTGGTGATGGAGAACTCGTTCGCCAGATTCCCCTGGCCGAAGAGGAACGTCACCGACGCCGACAGCTGGGTCGTGTCGATGCGGCCCACGCTCAGCGTCTGCGCCTCCGGATCGAACGCGTACACCTTCTCGCCGGCCAGCACGAAGGTGCGCTTGGAGGGCTTCTCGTACTCCCAGCGCATCAACCCCGGCTTCTTGTAGATGACCTTGCCCGTCGAGGTCTGCGTGCGCCGCAGCGCCTTGTACTTGTAGTCCTGCTTGAAGTCGGACGAGAAGTCCTGCGTCTTCTCGTAGAAGGACTGCATCCGGTCCACCAGGTCCTTCACCTCCGGCGTCATCTTCTTCTCGGCGGCCTTCGGGGCCTCGGCCGGCTTCGGGGCCTCGGCGGCCTTGGGCGCCTCCGCCTTGGGGGCGGCCTGGGGAGCGGGCGCCTGCGCGGCGGGCGCCTGGGCAACCACCTGGTGGGAGACAGTGGCGGGCGCCGTGGCCATCACGGGCGCGGCCAGCAGGGTCACGAGCAGCTTCTCGAGGTACATGGCTTGAGCTCTCTCCAGGCGGGCACTCGGCCCGCGGTTCCAACTGTACCTACAGACGGGCCCCCCGGCCCCTGCATTCAAGGCCTGGGCGGGGGCTGCTTCTTGAAGATGCGCCGCCGCTGTTTCACGGCGAGCACATAGAAGCGGTCACGCAGTTCCTGGGCTTCCGCCTCGGTGAGGTCTCCCACGCGCCCGAGGTGCTCCTCGCGCCAGGAGATCGCCCGGGTAATGGAGGCCGACGCGGCGGCGGAGATGTTCAGGCTCTGGCTGAACCCGCGCATCGGAATCCAGAAGGTGCCGTCCGACTGCTCCAGCACCTCCTGGCTCACGCCCTCGCGCTCGTTGCCGAAGACGAGGGCGATCTTCGAGTCGAAGCGCAGCGAGTAGAGGCTGGTGGCGTCCTCGCGGATGGCCGAGGCGTACAGCGCGAAGCCGCGCGACTTGAGGTGCTCGCGGCACGAGGCGAAGTCCTTGTAGAGCTTCACGTCGAGCCACTTGTCGCAGCCCTGCGCCACCCGCGAGTTCGGCATGAAGGGCGCCTCGGGGTTCACGATGACGTGCACCTCCTGGAGGCCATTGGCCTCGCAGGTGCGCAGCACCGCCGCCATGTTGAAGCTGTCCTCCAGCCGATCCAGCACCACCGTGAAGGTGCGCGTGCGCTGGGAGATGACCTTGTCGATCTTCTCCTTGCGCACGTCGAGCAGGAGGGCCTCCGCTTCCACCGGGGCCTTCTCGAGCTTCTCGTAATGAGGACCGCCGCCCGCCATCGCGTCAGGACCTCCGGGCCCGCTTCGGCGCGGCCTTCTTCGCCGCCGCCTTGCGCGCCGGTGCCTTCTTCGCCGCCTTCGTGGCCACCTTCCGGGCCGCCGCCTTCTTCACGGGAGCCTTCTTCGCCACGGTCTTCTTCGCGGCCACGGCCTTCTTCGCCGGTGCCTTCTTCGCCAGCGCGGCCTTCTTCACGGGCGCCGCCTTCTTCGCTGCCACGGCCTTCTTCGCCGGTGCCTTCTTCACGGGCGCCGCCTTCTTCGTGGCCACGGCCTTCTTCGCGGGGGCCTCGGCCGGAGCCTTCTTCGCCGCGGCCTTCTTCACGGCGGGCTCGGCGGGCCGCGCGGCGGGAGCCTTCTTCTCCGCCCGGGGCTTCGGCGGCGGCTCCACGTGGAGCTTGTCCGTCTTGCCGGTGAAGAGCACCTCGGCCACCGCATCGAGCAGCGGCTGCATGCCCTGGCCCGTGGCGCACGAGACGGGGAACACGGCGATGCCCCGCTTGCGCATCTCCTCAGTCACCGTCCCGAGCCGCTCCTGCGCGTTCGGCAGATCCAGCTTGTTGGCCGCCACCACCTGCGGCTTGCGCGACAGCTCCTCGCTGTACTTGCTCAGCTCCGTGTTGAGGATGTCGAAGTCGTGCAGCGGATCACGCCCCTCGCCCTCGGCGCCCATGTCCAGCAGGTGGATGAGCACCTTGCAGCGCTCCACGTGCCGCAGGAACTGGAGCCCCAGCCCCACACCCTCGCTGGCGCCCTCGATGAGACCGGGGATGTCCGCCATCACGAAGGACAGGCCGTCCTTGTACTGGACCAGGCCCAGGTTGGGCACGAGCGTGGTGAACGGGTAGTCGGCGATCTTCGGCCGCGCCCGGCTCACGATGGAGATGAGCGTGCTCTTGCCCGCGTTGGGGTAGCCCAAGAGCCCCACGTCGGCCAGCAGCTTCAGCTCCAGCCGCAGGGTGCGCTCCTCGCCCTTGGTGCCGTCCTGGGCGAAGCGCGGCGTCTGCCGCGTGGACGTGGCGAAGTTCATGTTGCCCAGGCCGCCCCGGCCACCCTGGCACACCACCACGCGCTGATCGGCGTCGCTCAGATCCGCCAGCAGCTCGTCGGTGTCCGCGTCGCGGATGAGCGTGCCCACCGGCACCTTGAGGACCAGGTCTTCCGAGGAGCGGCCATTGCAGTCGCTGCCCATGCCCTGCTCGCCGTTCTTCGCCCGGTGGTGCTGCTGGTAGCGGTAGTCCAGCAACGTGGTGAGCTGGGGATCGGCCACGAAGATGACCGAGCCACCATCCCCCCCGTCTCCACCGCTCGGACCGCCGCGATCGACGTACTTCTCCCGGCGGAAGGCAACGGCCCCGTTGCCTCCGTCCCCGGCCTTCACGTGGATGCGGACTTCATCGACGAATTTCATCCCAGACCCCAGAAATGCGGAACGGGCCGCCTCCACGTCCACCGCCCGAAGGCGCTTGGACCGGGAGCGACCCGCTCACGAGGCAAACAGGGACCCGCTCTCGCGGGCCCCTTCAGACGACGACGCCTGGACTTAGGCGCTCGCCTGGGCCGGATAGACGGAGACCTTCTTGCGGTCCCGTCCCTGGCGCTCGTACTTCACCACTCCATCCACCGTGGCATAGAGGGTGTAGTCACGACCGAGCTTCACGTTGGAGCCCGGGTGGATGACCGTGCCGAGCTGCCGCACGAGGATGCTCCCCGCGCTGACGGTCTCGCCCGCGAACACCTTCACGCCGCGGTACTGCGGATTGGAATCGCGACCGTTGCGCGAAGAACCCTGTCCCTTTTTATGAGCCATGACACCGATCCCTGATGCTGCCGGCGCGCCACTCGACGCTCCGGGAAGTTGTGACCCGGACTAGCCGGAGATGGAGGTCACCTTGACCTCGGTGTAGGGCTGACGGTGGCCACGGCGGCGCGTCCAGCCCTCCTTCTCCTTGCGGAAGTGCAGCACCTTGCGGTGCTTGTCCTGGGCCAGGATCTTGCCCACGACCTTGGCGCCCGACACGGTCGGCTGCCCCACCTTCGGGCTGTCGGAACCGCCGAGCATCAGGACGTCGTTGAAGGTCACCTCGGTGCCCACGTTCCCCGAGACCTTCTCGATCCGGAGCACGTCGCCCTCGGCCACGCGGTACTGCTTCCCGCCCGTGCGAATGACTGCGTACATCGTAGAACCCCTGGTTTTTGTCCGGGTTGATTCAACCCGTGAAAGGCCGGAGTGCATTTCCTCGGACGGACCTGCCCGAGGATGCAAAGGGGGCCCGATCTACGGGAGAAGGCCAGGGGAGTCAAGGCAAGATGGTGGGTTGCCGCACACCCCGTGTACCCCACCACGCCCTGAACCCCCGCCTGCCCGACTGTGGACAGGACAGGTCCGCCTCCCGCCCGGCCGGCTGCCCGCCCGGTAGGATGCCCCTTTCCCCTCTTCTAACAAGGAGTTGGCCGCATGCGGAAGTCTGGATGGGTGCTCGCCCCCCTGGCCGCCGCGGTCTGGCTCGCCGGGTGCCGGAGCACCACCTGCGCGGATCTGGCCGCGGCCTACGCCGACGTGGATCAGAAGGCCCGGCCCTGCATGGAGCGAGCCCCCCTGCCCTCCCTGGACCCGAACCGGTGCGAGCAGAACCTCCACGCGTGCGCCGACGAGGACGTGACCACGCTCGAGAGCCAGGTCAGGTGCTACCAGAGGCTCGGCACCTGCCAGCCCGGACAGAAGGAAGCCTTCCTCCAGGACATCTCCCGGTGCGACAGCAGGGCCCTCAGCAACCCGTGCGAGGCGGCCATCTTCTAGGGCCGCCGGTTTACCCCGAGGCGGTTCACGTCACGCCCGGGTGACGGCTACAGTGTGCGCGCCATGTCGCGTCCCTCCCGTCGCATCCCGCTCGTCAACCTGTCCCACTACCGCTCCGGCAACCCCGAGGAGCGCGCTCGCTTCGTCCGGGTGTTCGGTGAGGCCCTCAAGGAGTTCGGCTTCGTCTCCGTGGAAGGACACGGCGTCGACGACGCGCTCATCCGCCGCACCTACGCGGACGTAGAGGCCTTCTTCCGCCTCCCGGAGAACGTGAAGCACCGCTACCACGTCCCCGAGTTCGGCGGGCAGCGCGGCTACACCCCCTTCGGCAAGGAGCACGCGAAGAACCGCACCGTGGGCGACCTCAAGGAGTTCTGGCACGTCGGCCGCGACCTCCCCGAGGGCCACCCGCGCCGCCCCGACGTCGCCGCCCACAACGTCTGGCCCGAGGAGGTCCCCTCCTTCCGCACCAACACGATCGAGCTCTACCGCGCGCTCGACGAGGCCGCGTCCGTGATGCTCCAGGCCATCGCCGAGTTCTTCGGTATCGACCGCAACACCTTCAGCGACATGGCCCAGGACGGCACCTCGGTGCTGCGCGTCATCCACTACCCGCCCCTCAAGGACAAGTTCATCCCCGGCGCTGTCCGCGCCGCCGAGCACGAGGACATCAACCTCATCACCCTCCTGTGCGAGGGCACCGCCTCGGGTCTCGAAATCCTCACCCGCGATGGCGAGTGGATTCCCGTGGACACGCTGCGCGGGCAGATCGTCGTGGACTCGGGTGACATGCTCAGCCGCATCACCAACAACGTCATCCCCTCCACCACCCACCGCGTCGTCAATCCGCCCTCGGCCGCCGAGGACAACACGCGCTACTCCATGCCCTTCTTCGTGCACCCCTATCCGGAGTGCGTGCTCGAGCCGCTGCCGGGCACCGTCACGCCCGAGAACCCCGGCCAGCCCCCCATCACCGCCGACGCCTTCCTCAAGCAGCGTCTGCGGGAGATCGGTCTCATCAAGTAGCTCGGCGCCCCGCTCGGGCTCATGGGCCACCTGCCAACCCTCCGCCAATGCTTGGTCCTCGGACGGTCCTTGGGCCTTCAACGAACCCGGCGAGCACCAGCTCCGACAACCTCCACCTCACCGTGCCGGTGCCTCGCAAGCTGTCCGCTCTGGCGGGGACGTGTCCACGCCTGCCCCGCGAGCAGGAACGACTTCGGGGCTGGTACGGTTAGTGAACCTGTGGCACTAGAATTCTTCGCATGGACGACAACGCGCGCCCCTCTCGCCGTCCGCGTCCGTGGGTGCTCCTGACAGGAGTGGTGCTCATCACCGGGGCCGTGCTCGCGGCGCTCGTCCTCGCCACGCGTGCCCCCCGAGCCCCCGAGCCCTCCAGCACGCCGGCCGGCTCCAGCGCTCCCGTGCTGCGCGGAGAGACGCTCCGGGTGCTGCTCATCGGAGACCCCTTCGCGCTGGCCATCCAGGAGGTCTCCGCCGAGCTGGAGCGGCGCACTGGCGCCAGGTTCGAGCTCGAGGTGGTCGGCTACGATGACGTGCGGCGGTTGACGTTGCGCAATGCCCAGGACAAGGTCAGCGCGTACGACATCATCTGCTTCGACGCGGTCTGGGCGGGCGAGTACGGGGAGCGCGACGTGCTGCTGCCTCTCGACGAGCTCATCTCCGGCTCGCGCGCCCTGGTGGAACCGGAGGACTTCCTGGACATCGCCTACGCCCAGGGCCGCGACCACGGGCGCCAGCTCGGTCTGCCCATCCAGACACACGCGGAGCTGCTCTGGTACCGCGAGGATCTGCTGGCCGCGGATGGCCTGAAGCCGCCCCAGACCACCGAGGAGCTGCTCGCGGTGGCGCGGCACTACCAGAAGCCGGGGGCCGGGCGGTACGGCATCCTCTGGAACGGTCAGCGGGGCCAGCCCTTCGGCCAGCAGATGGCCCACTTCTACGCCGCCTTCGGCCAGCCGCTGCTGGATGCCCAGGGCCGCCCCACGCTGAACACCCCCAAGGGCGTGGCCGCGGCCCGCTTCGCCCTGGAGCTGCTGAAGGTGTCCCCCCCCGACGTCGTCAACACGGCGTGGGACCAGCGCCCGCTCCGCATGGCCCAGGGCAGCGTGGCGATGACCTACGAGTGGGGCGCCCGCACATACCTCGTGGAGGAGGCGCCCTCCTCCCTCGCGGCGGGGAAGATCGGTTACTCGGCGCCGCCTCACGCTCCCGGCGAGGCGGCGGTGACACCCATCGGCACCTGGAGCCTCGGCATCCCCGCCAACATCGGCCCACGGCGCGAGCTGGCATGGCATGCGCTGGCCTGGCTCACCTCGCGCGAGACGCAGGGGTTGCTGGCGCGGCACGGCAGCGGCGGCATGCCGCGCAAGAGCCTGCTGCGCGACCCCGAGCTCGTCCGCCGCTACCCGGTGTTCACCGTCATGGACCAGCTCGGCCAGGCCGGCCAGCTCCAGGATTGGATGCGCCCCGCGGTGCCGCAGTGGCCCCAGCTCGCCGAGATTCTCGGCACCACCTACCACGACATGCTCCTGGGCCGGCTGACACCCGAACAGGCCGCCGCCCAGGCCCAACAGCAGGCGGAAGCCTTGTTCCCGCCCCATGCCGTGGAACCTTGAGATGGCCGAGGGACCTCCTCCACCCGGGGCCGGGAAACGCCTCTCGCTGCTGCGCTCACCGCTCTACCTGAAGATGGTGGCGCGCGTGGCCCTGGTGCTGCTCATCCCAGCGGCCATCACCTCCATCTACAACATCCAGCGCTCCTCTTCGGCACGCATCGAGACCAGCAAGCCGCAACTGCTGCAGACCACCGAGGCCAGGGCCACCGCCGTCGAGGCCACCCTCCTGCGCTCCATCAACAACGTGCTCCTGCTCGGCCAGGCTCCGCCGCTCCAGCGCTACGCCAATGCCCTCGCCACCACCCCGGCCCCGCCCTCCCGCGACGTGGTGGACTTCTTCCATGGATTCATCCGCCGCTCCGGCGGACTCTTCGATGGCATCAGCGTGCTCGACCGCACCGGACAGGAACAGCTGACCGTCTCCATCGACGGCCGGAGCAGACGGACCGCGTCCGGGGACCCACGGCGCTCACTCGCGAACGAGGCGCTCGTCTCCGGAGCCATGAGCCTCACCAGCATCTCCAGCCAGATGGCCCCCGTCTTCGTGAGCCCGATCGAGCTGGCCACCACACCGGACGGGCACCCCGTGTCCCCACCCCGGCCCTCCATCCGCTACGCCTCGCCCCTCTTCGCGCTCGACGGCACCGCCGTCGGCGTGCTGGTGGTCTCCGCTCCTCTCGCGCCCCTCCTCCAGCCACTCACCCACGACGCATCCGCCGATCTCGTGTACCTGGTCGATGCCTCCGGCGACTACCTCGCGGGCCCCGATCCGCAACGGCTCCACGGCGGCCTGCGGGGCACCGGCATCACCCTGCGCACCGAGCGCCCGGAGGACGCCGGGGAGATCCTCGGCCGGCCGAGAGGCACGCTGCTCGACACCACCAATCGGCCCGGCTTCCTCCAGGCCTTCGCGCGCATCCGCCTCGCGGGCCAGAGCACCATCCAGTGGACCGTGCTCACCGAGCGGCCGCTCTCCTCCATCCTCGCCAGCGAGCGGGCTATCGGACTCGTCATCCTCGCCACCACCCTGGGCTCGCTGCTGCTGGCGCTGCTGGTGACGCTGCTCTTCGCCCGCGACATCGTCGTCCCCATCCACCAGCTCGCCGTGGCCACGGGCGCCATCAGCCAGGGCAGGTGGGAGACGCCGCTGCCCTCGCTCAACCGCCACGACGAGCTGGGCACGCTCACCGAAGCCTTCGCGAGGATGGGCCGGCAGCTCCAGTCCGCCTGGCGCGACCTGCAGCAGCACGTGGAGGGACTTCAGCACTCCGAGGCCGAGCTGCGCTCCAGCCGCAACCTGTTGCAGGCACTGATCGACCACAGCACCGCCGTCATCTACGTGAAGTCGGTCAAGGGTCCCTACCTGTTCGTCAACCGGCAGTTCGCGGTCATGACGAGGCACGAGCCGGAGGAGATGATCGGCAAGACGGATGACGAGCTCTGGGAGCCCCAGTGGGCCAGAGGACGCAAGGCGGAGGACCAGCAGGCGCTGGACGCGGGCGGCCCGGTGACGGTCGAGCAGGAGGTTCCCCTGGAAGAAGGAACCCAGACCTACCTGGTCGTCCGCTTCCCGCTGCTCGACGCCAACGGCGAGGCCTACGCGGTGGCCGGCATCGCCACCGACATCACGGCCCGCAAGCGCGCGGAGGAGGTGCTGCGCCGCGCCCATGACGAGCTCGAGCAGCGGGTGCAGGAGCGCACCCGGGAGCTGCGCGAGGCCCACCACCAGCTCATGGAGGCCGCGCGCGTGGCCGGACGCGAGGAGATCGCCACCACCGTGCTGCACAACGTGGGCAACGTCATCAGCAGCGTCAAGGTCTCCGCCTCCATCATGGAAGGCAGGCTCCGCCAGTCGCGCATCCAGCCCCTCACCCGGGCCATGGGCCTGCTACGGGAGCACCAGGAAGACCTCGCCCGCTACCTCACCGAGGATCCGAAAGGAATGCTCCTCCCGCGGTACCTCACCGCGGCCACCGAGGCGCTCGTCGAGGAGAACACGAACCTCCTCAAGGAGATGGAGGGGCTGCAGAGCAACCTCGACCACGTCACCAACATCATCGCCGTGCAGCAGTCGCTCGCCTCCCGGACGATACAGATCCTCGAGGACGTCGACGTGTGC
Organism: Archangium lipolyticum; assembly: GCF_024623785.1. NCBI lineage: Bacteria > Pseudomonadati > Myxococcota > Myxococcia > Myxococcales > Archangiaceae > Archangium > Archangium lipolyticum. Next base: position 66,271 of record NZ_JANKBZ010000035.1, on the reverse strand, counting down.
GCCACCGCCGATGACGCCCTGCGCATCCAGCTACGCCAGTCGCTCGACATCGAGGTGCTGCGCGACTACACCGAGCTGCCGAAGCTCCACACGGACCGGCACAAGCTGCTGCAGATCCTCGTCAATCTGATCAGCAACGCCAAGCACGCCTTGATGGCCTCCCAGGCGTCCCGGCGCCGCCTGGAGGTGCACATCCGCGACATCGGCGAGTACGTGCAGATCCAGGTGAGTGACAACGGCATCGGCATCCCGGCGGAGAACATGCTGCGCATCTTCCAGTACGGCTTCACCGCCAAGAAGGACGGCCACGGCTTCGGGCTGCACAGCTGCGCGTTGCACGCCCGGTCCATGGGAGGCTGCCTGCGCGCGCACAGCGACGGGCCCGGCCAGGGCGCGACGTTCACCCTGGAGCTCCCGTGGCATCCGGAGAGCACCGCCAGGCAGGGCAAGGGATAGAAGGAGCGCATCGGACCATGTCATCCCCCGCCCTCTCCCACGGCCGCGTCCTGCTCCTGCTCGTCGGGCTCACCGCGATGCCCGCCCTGGCCCAGGCCGAAGAGCCCCGCCCGCTCATGCACCCGGGAAACCTCGACCTCCGCCTCGAAGGAGCCGCCTCGCTCCTCCCGCTCTCCGTGGAGGCCGGCGCCGCCGTGGACCTCGGGGTCATCCGGGTGGGCCCCGGCACGCTGTCGCTCGGCGCGGAATTCGACGTCAACCAGTGCGCGCTGGCCTGCTGGGTGCCGAACCTGTTCTCCGAGCGCGATGTCTCACGCCGTGACTTCACCGGCTTCGGCCGGCTGAGCTACCACTTCACCCTGGCCGACCGGAACTACCAGAAGGCGGACCTCTACGGCGTCCTGCTCGGGGGCGTGATGGAGACGCGCACCACCCTCACCGCTCCGGACTACCGCTACGAGGGCCGAGGCCGTGCCCCCGCCTTCGGCCTCGGCCTGGGCGGCAACTACTTCCCCTCGTCCTCGTCCCGCTTCTTCGTGGGAGGTGAGGCCCGCGTGCGCTTCTCCACCGGAGACTACGCGCTCACCCTCACCCGAGGCGATTACGCGTTCACCCCGGAGGACCGCCGTTGGACGCGGCTGGGGCTGAGCACCGCGTTCTTCCTCGGAGTCCGTCTGTTCTGAGGACGGCTCAGGCCAGGGGCAGCGTGAAGATGAACGTCGTGCCCTTGCCCAGGGTGCTCTCGACACGAATCTTCCCGCCGTGCGCCTCGACGATGCCCTTGACGATCGCCAGGCCCAGGCCCGCGCCCATGTGACGCGTGTGGCGCGCCTGCCAGAAGCGATCGAAGACGTGCGGGAGGGCGTCGGGCTCGATGCCCGTGCCCGTGTCCGACACGGAGAAGCGCACCCACTTGCCGTCCAGCTCCGCCCCCAGGTGGATGGAGCCTCTCGAGGGCGTGAACTTGATGGCGTTGCCCACCAGGTTCTGGAGCACCTGGAGCACCCGCGCCCGATCGGCGCGCACGGGCGGCAGGGTGGGGTCATAGACCGCCTCGAGCCGGAGGGCCTTGGCTCCGGCGAGCGGCTCGAGCGTCTCGAGCGCCTGCGAGAACAACCGGGACACCTCGAGCCGCTCGGGATCCAACGACAGGCGCCCGGCCTCCATGCGGGCCACCGCCAGCAGATCCTCGATGAGCCGGTTCATGTCGTTCACGGACTGGCGGATCCGCTTCAGCGAGTCGCGGGCCCGGTCTCCCTCGTGCGTCTGGGGAATCTGGTACAGCTCGATGGTGCTGCTGAGCAGCGAGATGGCGCTCAGGGGCGAGCGCAGATCATGCGAGACGATGCCGAGCGTCTCGTCCCTTACGGCGATGGCCTGCTGCGCCGTGTGGTACAGGCGCGCGTTCTCGAGGGCCAGGGTGGCGCGGCGCGCGAGCTCCCGGACCAGGGTGTACTCCTCGACGCCGAAGCGCCGCGCCGGGCAGTTGAGCACCAGCGCGAGCACCCCCAGCGCCCGCTCCGGGGTGCGCAGGGGAACGGCCAGGATGGGCGCATCGGCGAGCACCACCGGCTCACCCGTCCGGACCGCCTGCTCCAGGGCATTCCCCATGGGGCTCTCGAAGCCGGAAGGCCGGGTGAGCACCCCCCGGAGGGAGCGCTCCAACTCCGGATCGACCGCCGACACTGCGGAGGCCTGGCCCGCTGACTGCCCACCATCGGCGGTGAGGATGCAGCCGTCCGCGAGCCCTGGCACCACGAGCTTCACCACGGCCCGCAGGGTGTCCTGGAAGTCGAGCGAGTGCGCCAGCGTGGCTCCCACCTCGGCGAGGAAGCGCTGCCGCTCCTCGGCGCGCCGCTGCTCGGTGATGTCCCGCAGCACGGCCGTGAACACCTGCTCGTTGCCGAGCTCGATCCGGGTGATGGAGACCTCCGCCGGAAACACCTCGCCCCCCTTGCGCCGGCCTTCCACGCACAGGCGCGCGCCCATGCGGCGGGAGGCCACCTCGGCCGAGGCCGCGAAGTCCCGCATGTGCTGGTCATGCACCTCGCGCCGCGTCTCGGGCAGCAGCAGCGACAGCGGCTGGCCCAGCACCTCCTCGGGCGTGTACCCGAAGGTGGAGCGGGCTCCCTCGTTGAAGATGCGGATGCGCTGCTGCCCATCCACGGCGATGATCGCATCCGCCGCGAGCGAGACGATGCCCCGCAGCTTCTCCTCGGAGGAGCGCAGCGCCTCCTGGGACACACGCTGCTCGGTGATGTCGCGGAAGTAGGCGGAGATGCCCTCCGGAGAAGGATAGGCGACGATCCGGAACCACTGGTCCGACGTGGTGGAGGGCAGCTCGGCCTCGAGCGGCCGCTGCTCGTTCACGCACTGGTGGAGCAGCGCATGGAGCCGCGAGCCCACCGCGCCGGGGAAGACGTGCCACATGCTCTGACCGAGCAGTTCCTCCCGCTTCCGGCGGAACCAGGTCTCCGCGTTCCGGTTCACGTAGGTGAAGCGCCACTCCCGGTCGTACGCGACGAAACCATCGGAGATGCGCTCGAACACCGCATGCAGGTGCTCGCGGGCCGCTTCGGCCTGCGCGCGCGCGGCCTCCTCGCGGGCGAGGCGGCGCGTGGCTTCCTCGCCCACCTTGCGCGCCGTGATGTCCTCGTGGGCCACCAGCACCCGCAGGGGGCCCTGCCCCACGAAGCGGGTGACCCGCATCAGGAAGCAGCGCCGCGAGGGAGTGTCCGGGCAGTCGTACTCGAGCTCGAAGCACTCCCGGCGCCCGGCGAGGAGGTCGCGGAGGCCCTGGGCGGCGGCGCGCGCGTCCTCCAGTCCCTCCCGGGCAGCCGCGTCGGTCACGGCCAGGTAGTCGGTTCCCACGCCGCACGGACCCACGGGGCGGACGAGGCCATTGCCGGACCCGGAACGCCGCCACGCGTCGTTGACGGCGAGGATGACGCCCTTCTCGTCGAGCACCGCGAGCTGAGCCGGCAGGGAGTCCAACACCGAGCGCAGGAACAGCTCCGACTCGCGCAACACCTGCTCGGCCCGCTTGTGCTCCCTGATGTCACGGAAGAAGACGGCGAGCCCCTCCACCGAGGGGTGGACCCGCATCTCGAACCACGTGTCCAACGGTGGGTAGTACGCCTCGAAGCGGAGGGTGACCTGCTCGCGCAGGGCGCGGTGGTACGGGTGGTGGAAGGCCTCCGCGTCGTGGAGTAACGACCAGATGTTTCCGCCGAGCAGCTCCGCCCGCGAGCGCCGCAGCAGCCGCTCCGCCTCCGGGTTGAGGAAGGTGAAGCGCCAGTCCCGGTCGAGCGCGAAGTAGCCCTCCGAGATTCGCTCCAGCGTGCTCACCGCCCGGGTGCGCTCGCGCTCCAGCTCCAGCGTGGCCGCCTCCAGGCGGGCCGTCCTCTCACGCACGAGCTTCTCCAGCTCCGTGGGGAGCCGCTGGAGCTGCTCCTGCTCCTGCTGCCGCGCGGTGACGTCGCGGGCAACGAGGAAGGCACCCGTGAGCGTTCCCGCCGCGTCCCGCAGGGGACGGAAGTCGAGCTCGTAGACATTCCGGCGGCGTTGCGCGTCTCCGAGGGCTGCGATGGTGGAGTACTGCGTTCCCTGGAACGCCCGCTGCCACAACTCCACCAGGGTGGCCCGTTCACTCGGCAGGTGGGCCAGGGCGTCCCGCGGGTCCATCCCCAGCTCGATCGGGACGCCGAAGTTCCTGAGGAACCCTTCCCGGTAGGCTTGGTTGAAGGCGGTGAAGCGGAAGGACGTGTCCAGCGCCGCGATGAGCGCCTCGCCGCTCTCGACGATGTGCCGCAGGATGCCCTCGGCGGCCACGCCCGAGAAGGAATCGGAACGGGGCTGCTCTTGATGAGTTGGAGAGAACGCCTGTGTCGACCACAGGTGAGCTACAGGCAGGATCGGGGGCATGAGCGGAGCAATCGTTTTCGGAAACAGAAACACGAACCGTGAACGTCCCGCCCTCGCGGCGCGGGCCCCCTCAATACTCGTAGCGGTTCGAGAGCTCCGCGCGGAAGGAATAGCCGACCTTGCCGTTCTCGACGTAGCCCTTGAGGTAGTCATCCCCCAGGTCCGGAGTGGACACGTAGAGGTGTCCCTTGCAACCGGCGCACGTCGGGTTGCCGTTCTTGAACACGTCCCATTCGCCGGAGATCTCATCCTCGTCGGCGGAGCTGGCGCGCACCAACTTGAGCTCGAAGGTGTCCCCGCCCTTGTTGGTCGCGCGCAGGTTGCCAAAGCTGTGGAGCGTCCCCTCCTGCCAGCTGAACGTCGCGTTGCCCTCCGCCACCGTGTGGTTGGTGTTCTGGCCCTGCGCGAAATCGCTCTCGTAGAACATGGTGATCGACCGCGACTGGACGTTGTGGACGCGCGGCAGGTTGCTCCACGCCACGATCGGGATCGCCACCGTCAGGGCCGCCAGGCCGTTGAAGACGGATTTGGGCATGTTGCTCAGCATGGGCTTCTCCTTTGTGATGGGTCCGACGGGCCCACACCGGCCACCATGCTGCGCGCACTTGTCAGGGGTCAAGGAGATCCAGGAAGGCTTGCAATCTTCGCTCACTCGCGTCCGCCCTTGGGCCGGCCGTGCTCCATCACCCAGTCCAGAGCCAGGCGTACCCGGGAGGAGAGCAATCGACGGGATGGGTACACCGCGAACATGTCGCGTGGCTCGACCGAGCGCCCCGTCACGGTGAGCCGCATGAGTGCCTTGCCCTGTTGTTCGATGGCCTCGTCGGCGGCCCGGACCACCCCCAGCCCCTGTACCGCTGCGGCGATGGCGACCTGCGGATCGTTCGCACAGAAGCGCTCACACGGACGGAGCTCCTCGATGGAACCGTCCCGTCGGCGGAAGCGCCAGGTCCCGCCAGGCTGGCCGACGATGGCGGGCACGGAGCCGAGCGAACCCCGCTCGAGCTGGGTGCGGCCCTTCAACACCTGTCTCACGAACCCCGGTGAAGCGGCGAGCGAGAAGGGAACCGACCACAAGCGCCGCGCCACCAGCTCTCCGTCATGAATGGGTCCAGCGCGAAAGGCCAGATCGATGCCTTCCTGGACCAGATCCACCACGGAGTTGGTGAGCTCGAGCTCCACGGTGAGGCGGGGATGGCGGGCGGCGAAGGAGAACAGCGCCGGAGCGATGCGCTGAGCCCCCGTCATCACGGGAGCCGTCACCCGGAGCCTGCCCGAAGGCTCGTCCTCGCGATCCGCGGCCCTGTCGAGCACCGACGTCAACTCGTCGAGCAGTGGCCCGGCGCGCTCGAGCAGCCGCGCGCCCTCGTGGGTGAGACCCACGCGCCGGGAGGTGCGCTGGAGCAGGCGCGTCCCCAGGGACTCCTCCAACTGCGCCACCCTGCGGCTCACCGTGCTGGTGGGCACGCCCGTGCGCCGCGCCGCCTCCACGAAGCTCGAATGCCGCGCGACGGCCACGAAGATGCGCACATCCTCCAATGACATCATCCCATCCATGGGATGGAGCTTGTCACTTCATCCCATGGCCGCCAACCGGATGCCCACGCTACGAATGCGCCATGAATCTCGAAAACCAGCATGTCGTCGTGATTGGGGGCTCCTCTGGCATTGGCCTCGGGGTGGCCGAGGCCTGCTTGAAGGGTGGAGCCTCGTTGACCCTGGTGGGCCGTTCTCCCCAGAAGCTCGCGGATGCCGCCGCCCGGCTCGGGGCGACGCACCGCGTGCGCACCTTCGCCGCCGACGTGACCGAGGAGGCCCAGGTGCGGCGGCTCTTCGAAGAACATCCACCCGCGCACCACGTCGTGGTCACGGCGGTGCATGGCCACTATCAACCCATCCGTCAGCTCGAGATCGCCGAGGCGCGCCGCACCATCGACTCCAAGCTCGTGGCGGCGCTCCACGTCGCCAAATACGCGAGGCTCGAGCCCAATGGCTCGCTCCTCTTCACCACGGGAATCGCGTCGGATCGGCCAGGGCCTGGCGGGTCGGTCGTCGCGGCGGTGAACGGCGCCCTCGTCTCACTCGTTCGAGCCCTGGCCCTGGAGCTCGCGCCGACTCGGGTGAACGCGGTGTCCCCGGGTTGGATCGACACCCCCTTCTGGGACCGCTTCGCGGGCGACGCCAAGGCACAACGCTTCGAGCAGCACGCGCGCCGCCTTCCGGTCGCGCGCGTAGGTGCACCCTCCGACATCGCTCACGCCGCCCTCTTCCTGATGGGAAACGGGTTCACCACCGGAGAGGTGGTACACATCGACGGGGGACACCGGCTCGTCTGATTCAGCGAGCTCCGCTTACAGCCCCTCAGCGCAGCGCCTCGGTGGAACTCTCAGCGGCAAGGGCCTGGTCGATTTTGAAGACGAAGTCCGTCTTCGGGTCCGCGAACAGGGGGCGCATCCCTTCGAGCTACTCCCCGAGCTTCTTCTTCAGCAGCTCGTTCACCAGGGCCGGGTTGCCCTTGCCCTTCATCGCCTTCATCACCTGGCCCACGAAGAAGCCATAACTCTGCTTCTTGCCCGCCTTGTACTTCTCCACCTCGGCGGCGTTCTTCGCGAGCACCTCGTCCACCACCGCCTCGATGGCCCCCACGTCGCTCACCTGCGCCAGGCCCTTCTCCGCGATGATGGCCTCCGGATCCTTCCCCGTCCGGAACATCTCCCCGAACACGTCCTTGCCTGCGTTCGCCGAGATGGTCCCCTTCTCCACCGCCCCCAACAGGTTGGCGAACTGCACCGTCGAGAAGCGCAGCGTGGTGACCGTCCCGCCCTCGTCCTTCAGCAGCCGCAGCAGCTCCCCGAGGAACCAGTTCGACAGCCGCTTGTAGTCCTTGAAGTGCTGCGCCACCGCCTCGAAGTAGTCCGCCAGCGGGCGCTCCGCGCACAAGATCTTCGCGTCGTACGCCGGCAGCCCGTACTGGCTCATGAAGCGCGTCACCTTCGCCCGGGGCAGCTCCGGCAGCGACTTCGCCACCTCGTCGATCCGCTCGTTGGTCACGTGCAGCGGCGGCAGGTCCGGCTCCGGGAAGTAGCGGTAGTCGTGCGCCTCCTCCTTCGAGCGCATCGAGCGCGTCACGCCCTTGTTCGGGTCGTACAGCCGCGTCTCCTGATCCACCTTCCCACCCGACTCGATGACGTCCACCTGCCGGGCGATCTCGTACTCGATGGCCTGCTTCACGAACCGGAACGAGTTGATGTTCTTGAGCTCCACCCGCTGGCCGTACGCCGTGGCGCCCTTGCGCATCACCGACACGTTGGCGTCGCAGCGGAACGAGCCCTCCTCCATGTTCCCGTCGTTCACCCCGAGGTACACCAGCACGTCCCGCAGCGCCTTGAGGTAGTCCACCGCCTCGTCCGCGCTCCGCAGGTCCGGATCTCCGACGATCTCCAGCAGCGGCACGCCCGCGCGGTTCAGGTCCACCAGGCTCTCGCTCGCCGAGGCGTCGTGCACGCTCTTGCCCGCGTCCTCCTCCATGTGGATGCGGCGGACGCGGATGACCTTCTCGCCCTCGGCCATGTCCACCGAGAGCTGCCCGTGCTCGCAGATGGGCTGGTCGAACTGGGTGATCTGGTAGCCCTTGGGCAGGTCCGGATAGAAGTAGTTCTTCCGGCTCCACACGCTCGTCTTGTTGATGGTGCAGCCGAGCGCCAGCCCCGTGCGGATGGCGTACTCCACCACGCGCGCGTTGAGCACCGGAAGCACGCCGGGCAGTCCCAGGCACACCGGGCAGGTGTTCTGATTGGGCGCCGCGCCGAACTCGGTGGAGCAGCCACAGAAGATCTTCGTGTTCGTCAGCAGCTGGGCGTGGACCTCGAGCCCGATGACCGGCTGGAAATCACTCAGGGGCATGGCGTCTCCCGGAAATCCTCTCAGATGGGCGCCAGGCGGCGCGTGAACTCGTGCTCGCGCTCGAAGGCCCGGCCAATGCGCAACAGCTTCGCCTCGTCGAACGGGCGGCCCATGAGCTGCAAGCCAATGGGCAGGCCCGCCTTCGTGAAGCCGCACGGCAGCGACAGACCGGGCAGCCCCGCCAGGTTGCACGGCAGCGTGCACACGTCCATGAGGTACATGGACAGCGGATCGTTCACCTTCTCGCCCAGCTTGAAGGCCGGCACCGGCGAGGTGGGCGTCACCAGCGCGTCCACCTGGGTGAAGGCCTTGGTGAAGTCCTCGCGGATGAGCGTCCGCACCTTCTGCGCCTTCAGGTAGTAGGCGTCGTAGTACCCCGCCGACAGCGCGTAGGTGCCCAGCATGATGCGGCGCTTCACCTCGGGGCCGAAGCCCTCGTCGCGCGTCATGCCGTACATGTCCTTGAGCCCCTTGGCCTCGCGCGTCCGGTGCCCGTAGCGCACGCCGTCGTAGCGGGCCAGGTTGCTCGACGCCTCCGCCGGGGCCAGCAGGTAGTACGTGGCCAGCGCGTACTTCGTGTGCGGCAGCGACACGTCCACCAGCGTGGCGCCCAGCCGCTCGTACTCCTTCAGCGCCGAGCGCACCGCCGCCTCCACCTCGGGATCCATCCCCTCGACGAAGTACTCGCGCGGCACGCCCAGCTTCAGCCCGGCCACGCCCTGCTCCAGGTCCGCCAGGTAGTCCGGCACGTCCGCCGGTGCCGAGGTGGAGTCCAGCGGGTCATGCCGCGCCAGCACCTTGAGCAGCGCCGCCACGTCCCCCACCGTGCGCGCCATGGGGCCCGGCGCGTCCAACGAGGAGGCATAGGAGATGACGCCATAGCGCGACACGCGCCCGTAGGTGGGCTTGAGGCCCACGGTGTTGGTGAGCGCCGCCGGCTGGCGGATGGAGCCGCCCGTGTCCGTGCCCAGCGTGCCGAACACCTCGCGCGCCGCCAGCGCCGCCGCCGAGCCTCCCGAGGAGCCTCCCGGCGTGCGCGTCACGTCCCACGGGTTGTGGCAGGGGCCGTAGGCGCTCGACTCGTTGGACGAGCCCATCGCGAACTCGTCCTGGTTGAGCTTGCCGAGGATCGGCATCCCCGCTTCCTTCAACAGCCGCACCGTGGTGGCGTCGTACGGCGGGACGAAGCCCTTCAGGATGTGCGAGGCGCAGGTGGTCTCCACGCCCTCGGTGAGGAAGATGTCCTTGACGGCCACCGGCACGCCATCGAGCGGCCCGTGCGGGTTGCCGGACTTGCGGCGCGCGTCACTGGCCTCGGCGGCCGCCAGCGCCCCGTGCTCGTCCAACCGCAGGAAGGCCTTCACCTTCCCGTCCACCTGGGAGATGCGCGCCAGGCAGGCCTGGGTGGCTTCCACGGAAGTCACTTCCCCCGAGGCCAGCTTCGCCGCCAGCTCCAGCAGGGTGAGATCGGTCAGCTGCATGGCGTCACTCCAGGATCTTCGGGACGGAGAAGCTGGTGCCCACCTTGGCCGGTGCGTTGGCCAGCGACTTCTCCGGTGGCAGCGAGGGCCGCGTCACGTCCTCGCGCAGCAGCGAGGACGCGAGCGTGGCATGCGAGGTCGGCTCCACGCCGCTCACGTCGAGCTCCTGCAACTGCGCCACCGCGTCCAGGATGGCGGAGAGCTGCGTGGCGTAGCGCTCCTCCTCCTCGGACGTCAGCGACAGCCGCGCCAGGGTGGCCACGTGTCGGACCTGCTCGACGGTGAGCTTCATGGGGCTCCTCCGCGCTACTTGTTCTTGAACAGGTTGAGGACGGCGCCCATCCACTTGCCGCTGTTCTCGTGCGACATCTGCTGCTGGAGCCGCCCCAGCTCGCCCGCGTCCAGGAAGATGCCGTGGCAGTTGAAGCAGGTCTCGATCTCCACGTCGCCGTGCTTGACCGGCTGCAGGTCCATGCCGCACTTGGGGCACTTCATCCAATGGAGCTTCTTGAGCTCCTCGCGCTGCTGGGCGGCCAGGGACTGGGACTGCTCGAGCGCCAGCTTGCGCTTCTTCTCGATCTCCTCGCGCGCGAAGTATTCCTCTTCAGTCGACGACGGCTTGTCCGGGTGGGCCATGATGTAGGTCTCCTTGGTCCTGATACTCGGCCAGGGCAAGATACATGCTCCGCCCCCGGCTGGTGCTTCAAAGTGGTAGCCCCGTATACCTCCGGACGGCCAGCCGGAAAATTGACCCTACCCCCTCCCTCCCTACACTCCGCGGACGGCTGCTACAGCCCGCTACGGGGAGTGTGAGGAAGTCATGGCGGAACGGAAGGCCAGAGCGGAGAAGACGGTCCTTTCGAGGCAGGACATCGCCACGCGCCGCAAGGCGCTCGCGGAGAAGAAGGCCAAGAGAGGGGGCGGAGACGCGGGTCCCGGTCAACGGGCCCTCGTGGGCCTCTTCCTGATGGTCGCCTCGGTATTGTCCTTGATCGCAGTGGCCACCTTCGACGTGAAGGACCGCAGGGGGCCGGGCTTCCAGAACGCGGTGGGCCCCATGGGCCACCTCGTCGCCGAGGCCCTGCGGGGAATGCTCGGGGTGTGGGCCTATCTGCTCCCCCTGTGCGGCGTCTACGCGGCCATGGTGGTCTTCGTGGGCAGCCGGGAGCGGCGCCGCTGGCCGCAGCTGGTGGCCTTCGTGCTGCTGACGCTCAGCGGCGCGGTGCTGGCCCAGCTCTTCCTGGGCAACCAGCCCGGCCAGGCCCACCCGCCCGGCGGCTTCGTGGGCGCCACGCTCGGCGGCATGCTGGTGGGGCTGTTCTCCACCGTCGGCACCGTCATCCTGGTGACGTCGGTGTGCGCCGCCGCGCTCATCGTCGGCACCCAGTACACCTTCCTCAAGCTGTGCTCGCTGGCGTGGGCCGGTGCCACCGTGGTCGGCCGGCGCATCCAGGAGAACGCCCTCTCCTTCTGGGAGCAGCAAAAGGTCAACTACAAGGAGCGGCAGGAGCGCCTCGCCCAGGAGAAGGAGGAGGAGGCCGCCTTCCTCGCGCAGCTCGAGGAGGAGGAGGCCGAGCTCGAGGAGGCGGAGCGTCTGGCGGCGGAGGCCGAGGCCGCCGATGCGGAGGCCATGGCCGAGGAGGCCGTGCGCCTGGCCCGCCAGGAGGAGAAGGAGCGCGCCGCCGCCGCGAAGCAGGCCGCCAGGGAAGCTCGCGAGGCCGGGAAGAAGAAGCCCTCCGACGAGCCCGCCAGCACGCCCGTCATCGTCACGCCGCCCGCGCCCTCCCGTCCGGCGCCGGGAGCCGATCCGGTGTGGGCGTCCTTCCTGGCCCCCTCGGGTGCCGCCAACTCGGTGCCCAACGCGCCGCCCCCCGCGTCCGCCGAGGCCCCGCGTGGCAAGCGGGGCAAGATGCCGAACATCGTCACCGGACCGGCTCCGGCCGCCGAGCTGCCCGAGGCGGCTCCAGCCGACGAGGTGGTGGCCGCCCGGCCCGTCGTGCCCGCCCTGCCCGCGCAGGTGGCCCCGGCCGCGCCCTCGGCGCTCGTGCCAGCTTCGCCCTCGGCGCTGGCCGCGCGCACGCCGCTCATCGTGGAGCCCAAGGCCCCGCCCAAGCCCACCGCCGTCGTCGCCAAGAAGAAGGAGCAGGAGCAGTTCCAGTTCGTGGGCGGCCGCACCAGCTTCTCGCTGCCCCCGCTGGACGTGCTGGAGATCGAGAAGAAGGAGCGCTCCGCGCTGGACAAAGAGGCTTTCCTCACCACGGCGGAGAAGCTGCGCGCGAAGCTCGCGGACTTCGGCATCTCCGGCGAGGTGGTGGAGATCCGCCCCGGCCCCGTGGTCACCATGTACGAGTTCCTCCCGGGGCCCGGCATCAAGGTGAGCAAGATCGCCGCGCTCCAGGACGACCTGGCCATGGCCATGGAGGCCATGCGCGTGCGCATCGTGGCGCCCATCCCCGGCAAGGGCGTGGTCGGCATCGAGGTGCCCAACCGCGACCGCGAGACGGTCTACCTCAAGGAGATCGCCGAGCAGGACGTGTTCCAGAAGTCCGCCAGCAAGCTCACCATGTGCGTGGGCAAGGACATCGAGGGCATGCCGTACGTCTTCGACCTGGCCAAGGCGCCCCACCTGCTCATCGCGGGTACCACCGGCTCCGGTAAGTCCGTGGCGGTGAACTCGATGATCATGAGCATCCTCCTGAAGTCCACGCCGGAGGAGGTCCGCTTCATCATGGTGGACCCGAAGATGCTCGAGCTCTCCGTGTACGAGGGCATCCCCCACCTGCTGCTGCCGGTGGTGACGGACCCGAAGAAGGCGGCGCTCGCGCTGCGCTGGGCCGTGGAGGAGATGGAGCGGCGCTACCAGATGCTGTCCGAGGCGGGCGTGCGCAACATCGCCGGCTTCAACAAGTTCGTGGAGACGCAGGACGCGGAGAAGGCCAACGCGAAGCCCGCCGAGGAGTCCGCGAGGAAGGCCGCGCCGAAGAAGCCCAAGAAGGTGGTCGTGGTGGACGTGGCCACGCCCGAGGACGCCATCATCGAGGAGTCCACTCCGGCCAGCGCCAGCTCGGGCCCCGGGGTCGCCGCGCCCAGGGATGACATGGAGGACCTGCGCGAGGCCCTGCCCGAGCCCGAGGAGGCCCCGGTGGCCGCCGAGGCCGCGGGCGAGGACGACGACGACGGAATGTCCGATGCCGTGGAGGCCGCGCTCGAGGGCGCCGGGGACTCGGAGTCGTCCCGGGAAGAGAAGAAGGAGTGGAAGAAGCTGCCCTACATCGTCGTCATCATCGACGAGCTGGCGGACCTGATGATGGTGGCCAGCCGCGAGGTGGAGACGTACGTGGCGCGCCTGGCGCAGATGGCTCGCGCGGCCGGCATCCACCTGATGGTGGCCACGCAGCGCCCGTCCACGGACGTCGTCACCGGCATCATCAAGGCCAACTTCCCCACGCGCATCAGCTTCATGCTGCGCTCCAAGCCGGACTCGATGACGATTCTCGGTACGGTGGGCGCCGAGGCCCTGCTGGGCATGGGCGACATGCTCATCATGCCGCCCACGAGCGCGCACCTGCAGCGCGTGCACGGCGCCTTCGTGTCGGAGAACGAAATCAAGAAGGCGGTGGACCACCTCAAGTCGCAGGGCAAGCCCGTCTACGACGAGTCCATCCTCAAGCCGCGCGACGAGGACTCCGAGGGCGGTGGTGGCGAGGAGGACGAGCTGTCCGACGAGCTGTACGACCAGGCGCTCGCGACGGTGAGCGAGATGCGGGCGGTGTCCATCTCGATGCTCCAGCGCAAGATGCGCATCGGATACAACCGCGCGGCGCGCATGATCGAACGCATGGAGCGCGACGGCGTGGTGGGTCCGGCCGACGGCGCCAAGCCGCGCGAGGTGCTCATCCGCGGCGTGGGCGAGATGCCCGGAGCTGGCGCCGCCTGAGCGGGATGTGCGGGAGGGAGGCCCCGGGGAGGGGGGCCTCCTTCGTGTCAGTGTTTCCGTATATCTTCAGCGGAAATGACACCCTGGCATCGCCCTCCCGTTTCCCAGAGGAATGGGAGCCCCCTTCTCGTCTTCACGCTGAGTGCTTGTCTGACATTGCTCTTCACGGCCTGTTCTCCCACGGAGAACGCCCGGGAAGAGACCTCCGGAGCCCAGCCCTCCGCCAACGTCTCGCCCCCCTTTGACATACAGGCAGTGATCCGCCGGGTGGGCCTGTCCTTCCGTGCCGAGGAAGGGTCCTTCACGGGCGGTCAGGCAACGTACACGGCCCGTGTCGGAGCGGACGGTTCCTTCCAATTCTCTCCGCGCCACCAGCGGGAGAACCCGAGCACCGTGGCCTCCCTCGGAGCTCCGGACAGCTCGCGGCGGGCGCTGGAGCGCGAGCCAGAGCCGCTCGTCACGGGCAAGCCCCTTCGGGTGAGGACGGAGTCGATCTCCCGTGGAGGGCGGTCGCTGCTGAAGCCGGCACGGGCGTTGGTGCGTGAGGACGGCGCGCTGGCGCTGGAGCGGGGCCCGGTCGTGGAGGTGCTGCGGAACAGCGAGGAGGGAACGGAGCAGCGCTGGGAGCTGGCCTCCAAGCCCACAGGCACGGGCGACCTGGTGGTGCGGGTGGAGCTGGCGGGCCTGGAGTACGTGGGCGTAACGGAGCAGGGGCACCACTATGTGGACCCCGAGACGGGGCTGGGGGTGCGCTACGGCAAGGCGACGTGGGTGGACGCCGAGGGAGTGAAGACCCCGGTAGAGCCCGTCCGCGAGGGCGGTGCGCTGGTGATGCGCGTGCCGGCACGGGTGCTGGAGGACTCGGCCTGGCCGGCGGTGTTGGACCCGATCATCTCTCCGGAGATCAGCCCCGACACCCCGGTGCCCGCTCCCGCCAGCGGTTCGGAGTCGTCCCCCGTGGTCGCCTACGGTGGCGGCATCTACCTGGTGGCGTGGTCCTTCACCACCTACACCGAATACGACATCCAGGCCACGCGCGTGCGAGCCTCGGACGGTGTGGTGCTCGACGTGTCGGGTATCTCCCTGGCCACCGCCACGGGCAATCAGCTCGTGCCCGCCGTGGCCTCCAATGGGAGCGACTTCCTGGTGGCCTGGGTGGACAGTCCTGGCTTCGGAAGCTCCAGCATCCGGGGCGCGCGCGTGCGAGGCTCGGACGGCAAGGTGCTCGATAGCGCCAGCCTTGGCATCTCGACGGCCGCGAGCAGCCGGTTCTCGCCCGCTATCGCCTCCGACGGTACCAACTACTTCGTGGTCTGGGACGACACCCGGTCCTACTCGTATTCCGACATCTACGGCACCCGGGTGAGAGCGTCGGATGGTGCGGTGCTCGACTCCTCGGGCATCCCCATCTCCACCGCGACCTACGGCCAGTCCAGCCCGGCCATCGCCTTCGACGGAAGCAAGTACCTGGTGGTCTGGAGTGACTCCCGGAGCAACTCTTCTTCCGATATCTATGGCGCACGGGTGAGTGCAGCTGGAACGGTGCTCGATACCTCGGGCATCCCCATCTCCACCGCGGCCAACAGCCAGGGCTCCCCCACCATCGCCTTCGCCGGAGGCCACTTCCTCGTCGCGTGGGATGACTATCGGAATGGCTCGACGAGCGACGTCTATGCCGCGCGGGTGAGAGCCTCGGATGCCGTGGTGCTCGACCCCTCGGGCACCCCCATCGCGACGGGTTCCGGAAGCCAGGGTGCGGTGTCCGCCGCCACCGATGGGAGCCAGTTCCTGTTGGTGTGGCAGTACTCCACGGGCTCGAGCAGCTACGACGTCCACGGCGCGCGGGTCGGGGTGGATGGAGTGGTGCTCGATACACCGGGGGCCATCCTCTTCGCGTCCGCCACGGATTACGAGCGGGTTCCGGCCGTGGCTTTCGATGGGAGCCACTTCCTGGTGGTGTGGGAGGGCTATCAATCCAGCCGCTATGACATCTACGGCGCGCGGGTGAGGCCCTCGGACCTGACGATCCTCGACACACCGGGGAGGATGCTGTCCACCCAGGCCAACGCCGAGGGTTCGCCCGCCGTGGCGGGTGGCCGTGACAGCTACCTGGTGGTGTGGCAGGACACGCGAGATCTGAATGGCCGCTACGACGTCTACGGCGTGCGGGTCCGGGCCTCGGACGGGACCGTGCTCGACCCCGCCGGCATCCCCATTGGCACGGCGACCAACTCCCAGGCCTCTCCCGCCGTGGCGTTCGACGGGAGCAACTTCCTGGTGGTGTGGAACGACTACCGGAGCAGCGGCACCTCGGGCTCGGACATCTACGGCGCACGGGTGAGGGAGTCGGACGGAGCCGTGCTCGACGCGGCGGGCATCCCCATCTCCACCGCCTCGCGGGACCAGTGGCCCCCCGCGGTGACCTTCGGCGACGGGTACTATTTCGTGACGTGGCACGACTACCGCAATGGCTCGACCGCGGACGTGTATGGCGCGCGCGTGAGGGCCTCGGATGGCGTGGTCCTGGAGCCGCAGGGCATCGCCGTGACGATCGCGGCCCAGGACCAGCAGTACGTCTCCACCGCCTTCGGCGACGGCCACTTCCTGGTGGTCTGGAGTGACTCGCGAAACACCAGCACGTCCAACATGGACATCTACGGCGCGCGGATCAGGGCCTCGGATGGCGTGGTCCTCGACAGCGCGGGCATCGCTCTCTCCACCGCCTCGGGCAACCAGTACTTCCCCGACGTGGCGTTCGATGGGAGCAACTTCCTGACGATCTGGCAGGACCTGCGCAACAGCTCGGGGGCGGACATCTACGGCGCTCGGGTCAGGCCCTCGGATGGCGCGGTGCTCGACGGAACGAACCTCCCGCTCTGCACGGATGCCAGCTACCAGGGAATGCCCGCCCTCGCCTTCGATGGAAGCACCTACCTGATGGTGTGGCGGGACACCCGGAATGGCGTGTCCCGGCTCAATGGCTCGCGGGTGAAGCCGGATGGCACCGTGCTGGATGGGACGGGATTCCTCATCGCCGACATGACCGCGAACACGTCGAGCACGACGGTGCCCGCGGTCGCCTCGTGGGGCAAGGGGCGGTTCCTCGCCGCGTATGAGCCCTACGACGCGGTGGCCCGCCAGCTGCGCGTCAAGGTGAGGCTGGTCGGAGACCCCGTGAATGGCTCGAAGTGCGCGAGTGGTGCGGAGTGCACGAGCGGCTACTGCGTCGATGGGGTCTGCTGCAACACCTCCTGCGCGGATGGAACGTGCGGCTCGGGAACCTGTGAGCCCCTCCCAGGTCCTGACATCACCTGTCCGGAGAACGCGGAGGCCGAGGCCACCGGCGCTGACGGCGCCATCGTCGACTATCCGTCCGCCACGGCCACGGGTACCGCCCCGCTCTCATTCACGTACAGCCAGGACTCCGGAACGCGGTTCGCTCTGGGCACGAACACCGTCACGGCCACCGTGAAGGATGGCCTGGGCCGCACGGACACCTGCTCCTTCACCGTCACCGTGCGCGACACCACCGCGCCCACCCCGCGCTGTGGGGTGGACCTCGTGGCCGAGGCGACGGAGCCCGACGGCGCCGCCGTGAGCTACGCACAGCCCACGGCCTCGGATGCCATCACGTCCGCCCCGGATGTGTCGGTGAGCCACGCGAGCGGTAGCCGCTTCCCGCTCGGAGTGACGCGGGTGCTCGTCACCGCGAAGGACGAGGCGGGCAACTCCGCCACCTGCTCCTTCACCATCACCGTGCGCGACACCACCGCCCCCACCCTCTCCTGCCCCACGAACGTGACGGCGGAAGCCTCGGGCCCCGAGGGCGTCACCGTCAACTACCCATCCGCCACCGCCGAGGACGCCGCGTCCTCGACGACGCTCCGTTACAGCCAGGCGGCCGGGACGCTCTTCGGCCTCGGAACCACCGACGTCACGGTCACCGCCACGGATGGGGCGAACAACACCACCTCGTGTGTCTTCACCGTCGCCGTGCGGGATTCCACGCCTCCGACCCTCGCCTGTGGCGCGGACCTCGAGGCCGAGGCGACGGGACCGGACGGAGCCAGCGTGGACTTCACGTTGCCCACCGCCACGGACGCCGTCTCCGCCACGCCCGTCCTCACGGCCAGCCATGAGCCCGGTGCGCTCTTTCCCCCTGGCCCCACGCGCGTCACCGTGAAGGCCACGGACGTGGCCGGTAACGCCAGCGAGTGCACCTTCACCGTCACCGTGCGCGACACCACCGCGCCCGAGGTCGGCTGCCCGGGCAACCTCACCGCCGAGGCCCAGGACGCCACGGGCGCCCCTGTCGCCATCTCCGTGCCCGCGCCGCGTGACACCGTCACGCGCTCGCCCACGGTGTCGAGCAGCCACGCCCCCGGCAGCCGCTTCCCCCTGGGCACCACCGAGGTCGTCGTCTCGGCCTCGGACGAGGCCGGCAACAGCGCCTCGTGTGCCTTCACCGTCACCGTCCAGGACACCACCGCCCCCACCCTCTCCTGCCCGGCGGACCTGGCGGTGAGGATGACGGGCGCCTCCTCACAGGGCATCCCCGTGGAGTACCCGGCCGCCACCACCTCGGACGCCGTGTCCACGCCCGTGCTGAGCTACAGCCGCGCCACGGGCGAGCTGTTCCCCCTGGGAACCACCCCGGTGACGGTGACGGCCACGGATGCCGCGGGCAACAGCGCCACCTGCACCTTCCAGGTGAAGGTGGACCAGAGCATCGCGGTGCAGGTCCCGGCCGCGCAGGGATGCGGGTGCGCGGCGGGCAGCGGCACGCCAGAGGGCCTTGGCTGGGGTGCGCTGCTGCTACTCTCCTGGAGCGTGAGCCGCCGCCGCATCGCCCCCAGGGTGTGAGCTGGCGTGAAGCCTTGCATCCCCACCCTCTTTTCTTGAGAGGGTGGGAGGGCCAGGTTGAATCCTCTCGAATCATGAGATGACGCGCACCCATCCTTCAGGGTGAGCGATTCATCCGAAAACCTTCACACGGCCACGGTAGAGTCGGAAACCCGAAGAAGTCAGGCGTGAACTCTTTCACACCACGGGCTTTTTCCCGCTACCCTGTAGGTCGTGATGAAGACTCACATCGCATCTGGTCCCAAGCAGCGCGCGTGGGTGGTGCTCGCCGCCCTGGCGGGAGTGTTGTCCGCCCCACCCGCGGCAGCCCGCGACGGCGTCCCGAGTCTGGACGTCAATCGCTTTCATCCCGCACCGGGCTCCGGCCGGTTGCTCACCGTCGACCTCGCCGACGTGGGCCGCTCGCAGGAGCTGGTGTCGCAGCTCCTGCTGCACTACGCGGATCTCCCGCTGGCCTACACCTTCGGCGAGCAGGTGACGGGCAGGCTGGTGCGCGACCGCGTCACCGCCGACCTGTCGTTCGCCTATTCCCTGCTGGACAGGGTGCAGCTCAGCGTGGCCCTGCCGGTGACACTCCACCAGGCCGGCGATGTCATCAGCTACCCGGACGTGGTGACGCGAGAGCCACGCGCGCTCCCGAGCATCTCGGGCGGCGGGGTGGAGGACCTGCGGCTGGGCCTCAAGGGGCGCTTGTGGAGCAACGAGCGCTTCGGCCTGGGCGGAGTGGCCGAGGTGGTGGCCCCCACGGGCAACGCGGAGAGCTACCTGGGCTCGTCGAGCATGACGGGCTCGGTACAGCTCATCGGCCACGCCCGGTTCGAGCGCGTGACGGTGGCGCTCAACCTGGGCTGGCGGTGGGCGGCGGCCGAGCAGCAACTGCTCAACATCCGGACGGGCCACGGCCTGCTCTACGGCGCGGGCGTGCAGGTCGAGGTGGCGCGCCCCGCGGATGTGCCCATCTCCGTGCTCGGCGAGGTGTATGGGCTGGCCGCGCCACGGCTCGGCGATACCGCGAGCAGCCCCGCCGAGGCGATGCTGGCGGGCAAGGCGCAGGTGCGCGACTGGAGCTTCTTCCTCGGCGCGGGCTCGGGGCTCAACGCAGGCTACGGCGAGCCCCGGGTCCGGGTGATGGCGGGCCTGGCGTACGCCTGGCAGTACAAGCCCGCCCCCCGGCCACCGGCTCCGCCCGTGCTCCAGGTGGCTCCGACGCAGCCGGCCATCACCGTGGAGGACCAGGACGTCCGGTTGCGCCTCTGGGAGCCGGTGTACTTCGCCTTCGGCAAGGACACCATCGATCCGGTGAGCTTCGCGATGCTCGACGAGGTGGCCCGCTTCATCCGCGAGCACCCCGAGCTGGGCCCCATCCGCGTCGATGGCCACACGGATGACGTGGGGAGTGGCCAGTACAACCTGGACCTGTCGCAGCGCCGGGCCCGAGCCATCGTCGAGTACATGGGAAAGAAGGGTGTCCCCGTGGAGCGGCTGACCCCCGTGGGCTACGGCAAGCGCTGCCCGCTGCTCTCCAATACGACCGAGGAGGGCCGTGCCACCAACCGGCGGGTGGACTTCGTCATCGTCAACCGCGAGCGCCGCCATCCCCGCCCGGGCGAGTGCCCCGAGCAGCCCTCCGCCCAGGCGCGAAAGTGAGGAGCGAGTCATGCGCAATGCCTTTTGTCTGATGATGTTGTTGCTCGCCGCCGTGGCCACTCCGGCGTCCGCCCTCGAGGACGTCAACTGCAACGGCATCGATCGTTCGGTCGAGAAGGACCCCTCGACGGCCACGCCGCGCGATTGCATCGACTACTTCCGCAACGGCTCGTCGTGCGTCCTGCGGGAGCTCTCCCCCCGCCGCGCCTGTGATGACTATGTCGCGCCAGGTCCTGGCCAGGCGGCCACCTGCAGCAGCCAGCTCGCCGGGGACCAGGACACGGACCGGCTCGGAGACTCGTGCGACAACTGCCCCGCCGTCTCCAATGCCGACCAGCGGGATGGAGACTCGGACGGTGTCGGGGACGTCTGCGATATCTGCCCTCTGCAGGCCAATGCCGACCAGCGGGACTCGGACGGAGACGGGTTCGGCGATGCGTGCGACAACTGCCCCGCCGTCTCCAATGCCGACCAGCGGGACTCGGACGGAGATGGGGTCGGCGATGCCTGTGACGTCTGCCCCGCCGTGCCCAATCCCGACCAGCGGGACTCGGATGGGGATGGGCTGGGGGATGCATGCGACAACTGCTCCAGCCGGGCCAATCCCGACCAGCGGGACTCGGACGGAGACGGGCTGGGCGATACGTGCGATGTCTGCCCCTCGGCCGCCGGCACCAGCCAGCAGGACGTGGATGATGATGGGGTGGGCGATGCGTGTGATGTCTGCCCCTCGGTCCCCAACCCGGACCAGGAGGATACGGACGGGGATGGGAGGGGGAATGTGTGCGATGTCTGCCCCAGGGCCGCGGGTACCAGCCAGGAGGACACGGATGGCGATGGGCTGGGCGATGCGTGCGACAACTGCCCGCAGGAGGCCAACCCCGATCAGCAGGAGTCACCGCTCTACCCGGGACTGGGCGCGGTCTGCACCCCTGGTATGCGGGGGGGTGGAGGCTGCTCGTTGGGCGGAGGCGGCCTGGGCGGAATGCTGGGAGGGGGCGCGCTCGGGGTGGTGTTGGTGCTGCTCGGCATGAGCCGCCGGCACAAGCGGACACGCTGAGGGCGTGACCCAGGGGCCGCGGGGCGGGATACAAGTCCCGCCCATGGCCGTTGCCCCAACGATGATCGTCACCATCAATCGCTTCCGGACCTCCGCCGAGGAGGCCAACCGCCTGGAGGCCTCCTTCCGGGAGCGCTCGCGCAAGGTGGACCAGTACGAGGGGTTCCTCGGGCTGGAGGTGCTGCGCTCCTTCGAGCCCGAGCCCGAGTTCCTGCTGGTGACGCGCTGGCGGGACCGCGAGAGCCTGAGGGCCTACTTCCAGTCGGAGGACTTCAAGGCCACCAGGGCGGCGAGCGCCCAGCAGGATGCCACCTTCAGCATGTACGAGGTGGTGGCGCAGTGAGCAGCTTGTAGGGGCCGAACGGCTTTCTCGTATGCAACCGGGCCGGCATCCGTTAATGCGAGCCCCCCTATGGCTGAACGTCTCGCCCTCTTCGCCACCACCGCCCGCGGAACCGAGGATCTCCTGGCCGAGGAGCTGAAGGAGCTCGGCGCAAAAAGGATCCGCCAGGACCGGGGAGGGGTGCGCTTCCTGGCCTCGCTCGACGAGGCGCTGAAGGTGTGCCTCTGGTCGCGCATCGCCATGCGCGTGCTCTACCCGCTGGGCGAGTTCGAGGCCCATGGAGCCCAAGGCCTGTACGACGCCGTGGCCAGCGTGCCGTGGGAGGAGCACCTCACGCCGGAGACGACGTTCGCGGTGGAGGCCACGCTCAAGGACAGTGAGCACAGCCACACGGGCTTCGTGGCGCTGAAGGTGAAGGACGCGGTGGTGGACCGGATGCGCGAGAAGGAAGGCTCGCGGCCGGACGTGGACCCGCGCAACCCGGACGTGCGCGTGGTGGCCCACCTGGTACGCGAGCGGCTGTCGCTCTCGCTGGACCTGTGCGGCGAGCCCCTGCACCGCCGGGGCTACCGGGTGCGCCCGACGCCGGCCCCGCTGAAGGAGACACTCGCCGCGGCCCTGCTGCGCGCGGCCGGCTACACCGGCGAGGAGGCGCTGGTGGACCCGATGTGCGGCTCGGGAACCATCCTCATCGAGGGCGGCCTCATCGCCCGCCGTCGTGCCCCTGGCATCGCCCGGGACTTCGCGGTGGAGAAGTGGCCGCACCTGGGCGCGCGGGCGCGGGAGCTGCTCGAGGACCTGCGCGCGGATGCCCGCCGCAACGAGCGCAAGGTGGCGGTGCCGCTGCTCGGCTTCGACAAGGACCCGGAGGCGCTCGAGGCGGCTCGGCGCAACGTGAAGGCGGCGAAGCTGGCGGAGGAGATCCTCATCGAGGAGGGCGACGCGACGAAGCTCCCACCCCTCCCCCCGGGCGGCGGGCTCCTGCTCACCAACCCTCCCTATGGAGACCGGCTGGGCTCGGGCGGACAGAAGGGGATGAAGTCCTTCTATTTCAAGCTGGGCGACAGCCTGCGCTCGCTGCCGGGGTGGCGCGTGTTCGTGCTCTCGGGCAACCCGGCCTTCGAGAGCGCCTTCCATGCGCGGCCCCGGAGCCGGAGGGACCTGTGGAACGGCCCCATCGCGTGCACGCTGCTCGGCTACAACCGGGTGCCGGTGCGCGGGGAGACGGAGGGCTCAGAAGCGCCGCTCGGTGTGCCGGAGAAGCCGCAGGATGTTGCTCCGGTGCGTCCAGAGGATGAGGGCGAAGAGCAGGGCTGAGAGCCACGCGTACTCGGGAGCACGGGCGGTGAGGGAGGCGACGGCGACGGCCGTCACCCCACCCGCCAGGGAGCCGACGGAGCTGACGCGCCAGGCGGCCACGAGCCCGGCGTAGACGAGCGCCCCGGCGATCGCCGCCAGCGGCACGAGCACGGCGAGCACGCCGAGCGCGGTGGCCACGCCCTTTCCCCCGTTGAGCTTGAGCCAGACGGGGTAGACGTGGCCGAGGAACGCGGCGAGCCCCACGGCCGCGTGCACACGGGGCTGCCCGGGCAGGAGCCACAGCGCGAGGGCCACGGCCAGGACGCCCTTGAGGGCATCCAGCAGCAGCACCACGGCGCCCAGCTTCTTGCCGGCCACGCGGGTGACGTTGGTGGCGCCGATGTTGCCGCTGCCGCTCTGGCGGACGTCGACGCCACGGAACCAGCGGGTGAGCAGCACGCCGAAGGGCACGGAGCCCGCCAGGTAGCCGAGCAGGAGGAAGGCGGCTGCGTGCACGCGGAGGGCCCTAGGCGAGCAGGTAGGGGAACTTCGTCTTCACCACCACCCACGCGTAGTTGGTGAGGAAGAGGAGGGCGGCGGCGATGCGGACCCAGTGCCACTCCCTGGGGGAGAGCTGCACCTTGGGGATGGGCATGGCGAAGACGAGGTGCAGCACCGTCACCACCACCATGAAGGCGAAGAAGAAGGCGGCCACCGTACCGAGCGGGTTGGCGTCCCAGGCCCCGGCGAAGTTGAGGTGGGCCACCCGATCCGCCACGCGCGTCAGTCCGCAGCCGAAACAGGGCCAGCCGGTCGTTTCCCGCAGGGCACAGCCCCAGAAGGGGATGAGCTTCGCGATGGGGATGTAGCGGGCGACGAGCAGCCCGACGAGGCCCACGAGGCCGAGCACGTCGGCGAGACCGAAGGTGCGATTGGGCTTGGGGAGGGTGACCTTCACGTCGGGTAGTGTAACCGGGTTTCCGGGCGTCTTGCCCGGACAAAGGCTTCGGGCTATCCCCTGGGGGATGAAGACCTTCCGCTCCGCCCTGCTGACGCTGTTCGCCCTTCCCCTCGTGGCGCTGGCCGAGACCCCGGCTCCGGCCGCGGCGCAGAAGCCCGCCGCCAAGCCCGCCGTGCAGGAGAACTGCCCACACCCGGAGACGCCGGCCGATGCGAAGCCGGCCTCGGGCTGGACGCTGACGCGTGGGGAGGCGCTCAAGGGAGCTCCCGCCGTGAAACTGGCCGAGCTGCTGGCGAAGCCGCAGCCCCACGACGGCAA
The DNA here is from genome assembly GCF_024623785.1 of Archangium lipolyticum. Lineage (NCBI taxonomy): Bacteria > Pseudomonadati > Myxococcota > Myxococcia > Myxococcales > Archangiaceae > Archangium > Archangium lipolyticum. The sequence continues at coordinate 42,079 of NZ_JANKBZ010000035.1, read as the reverse complement.
GACGGTGCGCGTGGAGGGCCAGGTGCGCAAGGCCTGCCAGAAGAAGGGGTGCTGGATGGAGCTGGCCGAGGGGGCGAAGGGCGCCGGGGTGCGGGTGACGTTCAAGGACTACGGCTTCTTCGTGCCGCTGGACTCGGCGGGCGCGTCGGCCCGGGTGGAGGGCGTGGTGAAGGTGTCGGAGCTGAGCGAGGACATGGCGAAGCACTACGAGGCCGAGGGCGCCATCGTGCCCCGTGGCGCCGACGGCAAGCCGCGCGAGGTGCAGTTGGTGGCCACGGGCGTGGAACTGCGCCGCTGAGCGATGGCACGCAGCTTCAGCATGAGGGGCGTGATGGGCGCGGCCGACCGGGCCGTGCAGTACGCCCGCAACTGGCTCCTGGCGACCGAGCCCGGCTCCCGAGTCCATGACGTGCAGGAGGACCCGCGGTTCCAACACCGTGGGGTGGACCTGCTGTGGGAGCTGCCCTCGGGAGAGGTGCGCGGCATCGAGGTGAAGGGAGACCGGCAGCCGCGCCGTCGGCGCTACTTCTTCGAGCTGGTGTCCAACCTGGAGCGGGACACACCGGGCTGCTTCCTCTACAGCGGCGCGGATCTGCTGGTGTACGTGTTCCTGGCGCAGGGGGAGCTGCACGTGCTGCCGCTGAAGGCGGTGCGCGAGTGGTTCCTGCCGAGGGCGAAGTCGTACGAGCTGCGGCACACCTTCACGCAGACGGGGGCCATCCGCTACACGACGGTGGGCGCGGTGGTGCCGGTGAAGGACGTGCAGGAGGCGGTGCCGGAGGTGAAGTACATCCCCTTCCCCCGCCGGGGACGCGCGGCCGAGGACGCACAGTCCACCGGGGAGGAGATGCCGGGGCAGCCGCCAGCACAGGAGAAACCCGAGGAAGACGTACCCTATTGAGGGAAGACCCTCACCCCAACCCTCTCCCAGGGGGAGAGGGGGCCTACACAGTGGCCAACCAGGTTGGACCCTCTCCCCCTGGGAGAGGGACGGGGTGAGGGTATGGGGAGCACCCGGGTTGCCCCCTGTGCATGGTCACACGGGTGAGGGAACTGAAACACATCCCCTCACCCTGACCCTCTCCCGGAGGGAGAGGGACTGTGCGCTCAGTGCTGGTGGTGGTGACGACGGTGACCCGGGTGGGCCTCGTCGTGAGCCTTCTCGACGCGGGCCCGGTCGTTGGCGAGGGCGGCGAGGGCGGAGCGGTCACCGAGCTGCTTGTGGGCGTGCTCGAGGCGGGCGACGAGGTCCAGCGCGAGGTGCCAGTCCTGGGTGCGCTCGGCCTCCTCCAGGAGGGGGCGGCCCACGGTGACGACCTTGTCGTTGGCACCGAGGTGCAGCAGAGCATCCACGGCGAGCACGCGCGAGAGCGGCGAGCGCGCGCCATCGGTGGCCACCTTCTGCAGGTCCTCGAGGGCCGGGTCGCGCTCGCCCCGGGCGGCGCGGACGATGGACCGGGAGATACCGCGGCGGTCCGGCAGGAGGAACTCCTCCAGGTCGGCGAAGGCGTCGGCGTGGCCGGTGTGGCCCGCCTTGGCGAGCATCTCGGCGAGGTCGTCGAAGGCGCGGGCGGCGCGCTCGTCGAACACGCGCAGGGCTTCCTGCATGAAGCCCGGCTCGGGCTCGCCCTTGTCATTGACGGGCAGGCGCTTGCGCAGCTCGTTCATGCGCTCGAAGGCCGGGCCCACGGGGGCCTGCTGCGAGCCCTGGAGGAGCTGTCCGAGGGAGCCCATGAGCTGGGCGAGGCCCTCGGAGAGGTCATACGGGGCGGCCCGATCCGACAACCAACGCCGCCACAGCTCTCCGGCGGCGGCATAGGGGAAGGGAGCGAACTGGCCGGTGCCCTTCCACTGAGGCATCCAGCCCTCGGCGATGCTGCCGGGGTACTTCTTCTCGGCGAGCTGGCGGAAGTCCGCCTCGCTCACCTGGACGCCGTAGTGCCCGAGCGTCCCGATGATGGCCTCCGTCGAGTAGTCCTTCAGCCCCTTGCGCTGCCACGCCTTGTCCACGCGATCCGTGCTCACCGCTGCCACAAGCCTCCTGGCGCCTGGAAACGGCGCGTGCGGCCTTCTAGCAGAGAGCGGGCGGCCGGGGGCAAGGCCCGGCCGCGCCAAGCGTCAGACGTAAGGCGGAGCCACGTTGGGGACGGAGGGCCAGACGGTGGCCCTGCGCCGGCCATCCTCCACCCGGCGGGCCAGGTAGGGCTGGCAGTCGCGCTCCTGGAAGGCGCGCTTGAAGGCGGCGAAGCTCCCACCGGCCTTCCAGGCGTCCATGGCGGCCAGACCCGCCTCGGGGCCGCACTGGGCCAGCATGTACTCCACCCAGGCCCAGCGGGCCGAGGTGGGCCGCACCTCGGCGCGCCCCTTGAGGCCCTTGCGCAGCCGCTCCAGCCGGTTCTCCACCTCGCGGATGCCGGCGAAGGGGGCCCCATCCAGGGGCGTGTTGCGCTTGGCCACGAAGGGCGCGACGCCCAACGCCACCGGGAGGATCTTCGACAGCTCCACGGTGAAGCGCGCCAGCTCGTCGATGTCCGCGTCCTCCTCCAGGGGGAGGCCGACGACGTTGTACACCTTGAGCTGCCGCATCCCCGCCGTCTTGGCGAAGTTCGCCGCCCGGATGATCTGCTCCTCCGAGTGTTTACGATCCACCAGGTCCCGCATGCGCTGCGAGGGCCCGTCCGCGGCCACGGTGAGGTTGGTGGCGCCTCCGCGCCGCAGCTGGTCCACCAGCTCCTGGGTGAGCCGATCGGCGCGCAGCGAGGACACGCCCACCTCGCGGCCGGCGTCCACGAGGGTGCGCAGCAGCTCGACGATGCGGGGGTGGTCCGTCACGGCCGCGCCCACGAGGCCCACGCGCCTGGCGTGCTCGGGGATGAGCGACAGCACGCGCTCGGGGGGCACGGTGCGCATGCCGCCGTTGGTGGTGCGCCGCATGACGCAGTAGTGGCACCCGCGCGAGCAGCCGCGCTCGGGCTCGATGAGGAACATCGAGCGCAGCTCCGTGTGCGGGGTGATGATGGCCGAGCGCGCCGGCAGCCGCGCGTCCGTGGCCTTGGCGACGTGGTAGCGCTGGCCACCGCGCCCGGCCACGCGGAAGCCAGGGATGGCCGCTAGGTGCGTGAGGAGCGCGTCCTTGTCCATGGACGCAGCGGCCTCCAGCAGGACGTGGATGAGGTCCTCGGCCTCGCCCTGCACGAGCACATCCGCGAAGGGCTCGAGCGGATCCGGATTGGAGAAGGTCAGGGGCCCGCCGGCCACCACGAGCGGGTGACGCTCGTTCCGCTCCTCCCGGAGGAGGGGAATGCCAGCCAGGTCCAGCATGGAGAAGAGCCCGGTCAGCTCCAGCTCATAGGCGACCGAGAAGGCCAGCATGTGGAAGCTGGAGACGGGGGCCTGCGATTCGAAGGAGAAGAGGGGTGTGCGGGTGCGGCGGTACGCCTCCACGTCATCGGGGAGGAAGGCGCGCTCGGCGGTAGCCCCCGGATGCTCGTGAATCTCCCGGTACATGGCCTGGTAGCCGAGCGAGCTCATGCCCACGTGGTAGGGGCTCGGGTAGCAGAGGGCCACCCGGTAGGGCGCCTCCTTGCGGAGCGTGCCCTGCTCATCGGCCAACAAGGCCGCGACGCGTTCGACGAGTGAGTACCGACCCTCCATGCACCTTCCTGGGAAATGCGGCTGAGACAGTGTTCAACCGTGCATAAACACCGCGGCCCCGCGCTGCCACTCCCGCGTGGGGGAGGAGCAACCGGGGCCGCGATTCACACCGGTCCGGGCCGGAGCCCGGCCGGTAACTGGCAACTAGCTCTTCTTCGGCTTGAAGGACGGCGGCCGACGGGCCGGCGCGCACACGCCCGGCGAGTAGATCTTCTGGCGGCCGAAGTCTGCCTCGTCCACGACGACCACATTGTTCAGCGTGGTGTCGCACTTCACGTCGAAGTCCGGGTTGAGACCGGAGCCGTCGCCGCAGTCCGCGTCCGTCTCGCAGGCGACGGTCGGCCACAGCGCCCACACCTCGTACTCGGCCTTGCAGCCGGTGCCATCGCCGTACACCACCGTGCCACGCAGCTGGGTGCCCGGAGCCGACGGCTCCGAGTACACCTGCACGTCCTTGAACTGGTACTCCGCCGTCTGGGCCGGCACGCGCACCTCGTCACCATGAGCCGGCTTGTAGACGATCTCCTTCGCCTCCACCCGGGTCTCGGGGAAGCCGGACGCCGTGCACATGTTCTCGGAGTCCGGCATCTCGGTGAAGTTGGTGGACATGTTGGTGGCCACGGTGGGAGTAACGCCCTCGGACAGACGCGACTCCTCGTAGGTGTCCATCTTCGGCTTGCCGTTCGGGTAGACGGCCGGCGTCCCGTCGTCGTTCGACTCCTGGAACGGGTACACGAACGTGATGAGCGAGGCCTGCCCGTAGGGACGGATGGCCACCTTGGACGCGGTGCCCTGCGCCTTCTGCTCCTCCGTGGCATCGGGGTTGATGTACTTGAAGACGCCGATCAGCTCACCCGTCAGCTTGCCGCAGGACGTGGTCGCCTGCGCCGGATCCTTCAGGGTGTACTTGGCCGTCCACTCCGCGGAGTCCTGAACGATGCAGCCAGCGGACGGCTGCTCGAAGCAGCCGGAGATCATGCCGGCCGCGCCCATCACGGCCACTGCAGTTGCGATACGCTTGGTCATGTTTCTCGAATCCAATTCCGGCTGGAGTTCCTAGAAGGTGTACTTGATGCCGAAGCGGATCTGCCGCGGCGTCTGGTACTGGGTCGGCTTCCTGAAGTTCTTGTTGAGGTCGTCCTGGGTGAGCTGCCCCGCGGGCTGGAGCGTGTCCTCGTTGATCTTGGTGATCATCTCCGGCTTCAGATCCCCGGGCTTCACATTCGGGTCGGTGACCGGCTGCACGCTGGCGAACGTGTAGTTGTTGTCCAGCTGCGTGGCCTCCTGGAAGTTGAACAGGTTGAACACGTCCAGGCTCACGGAGACCACGTTGGTCTTCGTCACGCGGTAGTTCACACCGATGTTGGAGTCGATGTTGTGCACCCAGGGGGAGCGGCCCGCCGTGCCACGCTGGAGGATGAAGGCCTCGCTGGTGCCGTAGGTCGGGTGCGCGCCGATGAAGCTGACGGGCGAACCGGAGTTGCCGCGGTACGACAGACCGACGCTCGCGGACAGGTCGTTGGAGAAGTTGAACTCCTTGGCGCCGAACAGCTTCACCGAGTGGGTGCGGTCGTACGGCAGCAGACCCTCGCGGTTCACCAGGAGCGAGCGCAGGTCGAAGTCCGACAGGATGTTCGGATCCAGCTGCTCGTTCTCCGGACGGAACAGACCGGGGTAGTTACCGAACAGCTTCGACCAGGTGTAGCTGGCCTGCGCCAGCCAGCCGTCGGCGAAGGTGCGGTTGAGGAACACCGTCACGGCGTCGTAGTCGCGGGTCGCCTTCGGGAACGCCGAGGCGAAGCCCTGGCCCGGGTTGCCCAGGAAGTACGTGTTGCCGTCATCGTTGCTCATGTCCTCGATGACCGAGTTCATCTTGCGGTGCGTGTAGGACGCACCGGCGCGGATGTTGGCGAACAGCTCGTACTCGGCACCGACGAGGTACTCATCCGAGGACTGCGGCTGGATGTTGGGATCCACCGGCTCCTTGTCCGACTTGCCGCCGCTGAACCTGAAGCTCGGATCCAGGCCGTAGTCGTCCTTGGTCTGGATGACCGTGGACGAATCGACGCACTGGGCGTGGCCCGCCGGCGTGTCGATGATGGCCGGATCGCACGCGCCCGCGCCCGCCTTGCGGCTCGCCTGGAAGCGGGGCTCGGTCGGGAAGTTGCGGTCCAGCAGGTTGATGGGCACCTGCTCGTAGTAGCGCGCGAAGTTGGCGAACACCTTCATGCGGCCGTTGGCGAGCGGATCGACGATCACACCCAGGCGCGGGGAGATCTGGTTGCCCAGCACGAAGGCCAGGTTGCGATCACCGCCGTACAGCCACTGGGCGTCGTAGCGCACACCCACGTTCAGCGTCACGCGGCTGGCAATCGTCCAGCTGTCCTGGAGGAAGCCACCGGCGGTGGTGCTGGTGGACAGGGACTGCTGGCTGAGGGTCGGGATCGCGGCGTCCGGACCGGTCTGGTAGCCGTAGCGGCGGTAGTCCTGCCAGGAGCCGCCCGTGAGCGACTCGCGCAGACGCACGCCACCAGGGAACGACTTGAGCACATCGTAGCTCAGCAGCTCCACGTCCGCGCCGGCCTTGATGACGTGGTTGCCGAGCAGGCTCAGCAGGTACGTGCCCTTGGTGTTCACCTGGACGCGATCCAGCTTGCCGTCCGAGAGGTTGGAGTAGCCGCCCGCGGTATAGTTGAAAGCCGGGCAGGCCACCGAGCCGGACGGGGTGTCAGCGGCACCCTCGTCGCACAGCGCGTCGATGTTGTCGTAGCGCTCGAAGTAGCCGATGGAGCGCGGCGCGCGGTAGGTGATCTCCGACAGGCCGGCCAGACCCGTGGTGTCACCGGGGCGGCTGCCGTCGAACGGAAGGGTAGCGGCCGTCTGGTGGAACCAACCGAGGTTCGCGTCCACCAGGAACTTCTTGTCCGCGAAGGCGCCCGCGTACTTGAGGGCGAGGGCCGTGGTGCTGGCGATCTCCTGGCGGGTACCGAAGCTCTCGGGCTTGCCGTTGAGACGCTCCGGGAGCCGGCCCGTCTGCGGGTCGATGGCCAGCGCGCGGGCGCTGCCACCACCCGACACGCTCGGCGTGCCCGAGACGGACAGCGACACGTTGTGGTCCTGGTTGACGAGGTACGTCAGCTTGCCCATGTACTGCATGGCGCGAGCCGTGCCCAGGAAGGTGCGCGAGGAGCCGGGGATGGGCTCGGTCAGCGTCAGACCCGTCTCCGGATCCACGCGGGGCACCGCCACCTCGGACACCTCACCCGTCGCATCGTCCGTCTGCTGGACCACGTCCGTGAGGATGCGGTTGACACCGCGGGTGTGGGTGTAGCGGCTGAACGACGGCGACACGCCGGCGAAGAACCACAGCTTGTCCTTGATGATCGGACCGCCGAGGGTCGCGCCGACGTCACCGAGCACATCCAGCGCGTTGAGGCCGGTGACCACCGAGCCGTCGTTCACCACCGTCGCGGCCCTGCCACCCAGTACGCCCGGGGTGATGCTGCCGAAGATGGTGCCGTGGAACTCGTTGGAGCCGGACTTCGTCACCGCGTTGATGACACCGCCGGTGGAGCGGCCGTACTCCGGCATGTAACCGCCGGTGATGATGTTGACGTCCTGCACGAACTCGACGCTCAGCGGGCTGGCGTTGATGCCGAAGGCCGGGTCGTTCGTGGACAGGCCGTCCACCACGTACCCGTTCTCCGGGGACGAGGTGCCGTTGATGGACACGCCGTACGAGTCGTTCTGCGCGCCAGGGGCCAACTCGGCCAGGCTGTCGAAGGAGCGCGCCGCGCCTCCCTTGCCGCCGGGACGGTTCACCGCGATGCGCTTGATGAACTCCTGATCCACGTTGACGCCCGTGCTCGTCGAGCCGACGTCGATGGTGGGCGGGCGGGCGGTGACCTCGATCACCTCCGAGAAGTTCTCCGGCAGCAGCTCCACGTTCACGCGGATGGTGCGGTCCAGACGCAGCTGGACCTCCGAGCGCGAGAAGGGCTTGAACGACTCCTTGTCGAACCGCAGCGTGTACACACCGGGCGGCAGCTGGGGAATACGGTACTCGCCCTGAGCGTCCGTCACCACGACCTGCTCGCCCTGCAGGTTGGGCGAGGTGGCGGTGACGACGACATCAGCGACCGGCTTCTTCGAATCGGCACTGACAATCTGACCGACGATCACGCTATCGGCATAGGCCGCGGTCCCGTACGAAAGACCGGCGACCACGACCACTCCGGTTGCCCGGAGCATTCGTTTCACTTGCATGCTGGGAACCCCTCCAAGGTGGGTCTACTGCAACCAAAATGGTCGGGGAAAATATCGGAGGTCCACCACTTGTCAATATGCCGTTGATTTTTGGTGACTAGTGGGGCATTGCGCGATCACGCGGGTGAACCTCCAGGGTGGGGTCACTTGCACCCGGCCAGGGTTTTTGTAATGTAGCGCGCCTTTTGCGATCCTGGCGGGACTGTGGTGGGTCTCCATTAGGAGTAGAGGAGCGTAGCGCATGTTCGACTCTGTCCTTGACCGTGGGCAAGGCCCCAAGTCTCGCGTTGGCGTGGGCGCCGTCATTTCGGTCGTCCTGCACGTGGGTGTGTTCGCCGCGGCACTCTGGCTCTCCACTCGTCCTGCCAAGCAGGAGGAGAAGGAGGTGGAAGTGACGTTCAAGCAGGCCATGGCGCCGCCAATGGCCGCCGCGCCGCCTCCGCCTCCGCCGCCTCCGCCGGCCAAGAAGAAGAGCTCCACCAAGAAGCCGGTGGTGAAGAAGCCGGACGTGATCGTCCAGCCCAAGGAGATCCCCCAGGAGAAGCCGCCCGAGGTGGAGCCGGATCCGAACGCCGCGGAGGAGGAGGCCAGCGAGGAGGAGGTCGAGGGAGGTGTCGAGGGTGGCGTCGAAGGCGGTGTGATTGGTGGCGTGGTCGGTGGTGTGGTGGGCGGGGTGCTGGGCGGTCAGCTGGGTGGCACGGGAACGGACGTGCTGCCGTTCGGCGCGGGAATGACCCGCCCGGAAAAGCTTTCTGGTCCGGCGCCTCAGTATACTCGCGAGGCGCTCGAGGCCCGCGTGCAGGGCCTGATGATCGTCAAGTGCGTCATCACCACGGAGGGCAAGATCGAGCGGTGCCGCATCATCAAGCCGCTGCCGCACATGGAGCAGGCCGTGCTGGACGCCCTGTACGCCCAGCGCTACCAGCCCGTGACGTTCCAGGGTCGCCCCGTGCAGGTCGACTACACCTTCAACATCCGTCTGAGCCTGCCCCGCTGAGGGAAGGGTTCCCCGCCTTGTCGTAATCGCCGTACCCCAACCGCGCTCGAGGAGGAGCGCTTCCCCCAATGAATCATTCCGCTGATTTCACGATTGCTGGTATCTGGGCCAGCACGGGTCCGTTCGCTCGTGCAGTCATCTTCACCCTGGCGATCATGTCCATCGCCTCGCTGGTGGTGATGGTGGAGCGCATCATCGTCTTCCGCAAGACGCGCAAGGACTCGCGCAACTTCGCCGCCAAGATGGGGGCCATCCTGGCCAAGGGCGATCTGCAGCAGGCCGCCAACACCAACATGGGCAAGGACGTCGGCCACCTGGGCCGCGTCATCAACTCGGGCCTGACGGCCTACCGCATCAGCCCGTCCAACAGGGACGTGGCGGTGGAATCGGTGGCGCGCGCGCTGGAGCGCCAGGCGCAGCGCGAGGTGCAGAGCCTCAAGCGCGGCCTGGGCGTGCTGGCCACGGTGGGCTCCACGGCCCCGTTCGTGGGTCTGCTGGGCACCACGATGGGTATCGTGACGGCCTTCCAACTCATGGCGGCCTCGGGCGCCGGTGGTCTGGGCACCATCTCCGCCGGTATCGCCGAGGCGCTCATCACCACGGCCTTCGGTCTGCTGGTGGCCATCCCCGCCGTTATGGCCTACAACTTCCTGTCCGGCTGGGTGGACTCGCGCTCGGTGGACATCTCCGAGTCCTCCAACGAGTTCCTGGACGTGGTCGCGCGCAACCTGGGCGGTGGCTCGCACTCCACGCAGCAGGGTTAGTCAATCCGAGAAGCCCGCCTCCTCGTGCGTCGGGTCCCCGTGAGAGCGGGGGCCCCACGTGGGGCGGGCACGCTCCTTTCCTGCAACAGGTGCACGCATGGGAATGTCCGTAGGTGGCTCCCAAGGGGGCCCGAAGAGCGACATCAACGTCACGCCCTTGGTGGACGTGGTGCTGGTGCTCCTCATTATCTTCATGGTCGTCACGCCCATGCTTCAGCGTGGCAAGTCCGTGAGCCTGCCCAAGGCCTCCAAGGTGGAGGACTCGGAGAAACAGGGCACTGACCCGGATCCGGTCATCCTCTCCGTCACCACGGACAAGAAGATGTTCCTGGAGCAGGACGAGTTCGACGCGGCCGGCCTCGAGGGCAAGCTGCGCGAGACGCTCGCCTATCTCCCCAACAAGAAGATCCTTCTCAAGGGTGACAGCGCCCTCACCGTGGGCGACGTGCGACAGGTGATGGAGATCACCCGCAAGGCCAAGGCCAAGAAGATCTTCCTCGGCGTCGAGGAGCTGAAGAAATAGCCATGGCCAAGACGCGCAAGTTCGTCAAACCCGCGACCCCGCCCAACTCGGACATCAACGTCACGCCCCTGGTGGACGTGGTGCTGGTGCTCCTCATCATCTTCATGGTCGTCACGCCGCTCCTCGAGAAGGACATCGAGGTGCGCATCCCGGAGACGGAAGACGTGCCCGTGGAGCAGATGCCCCAGGACAACAACCAGCTCATCGTCAAGCTGGATGCCAACGGCACCTACTCCATCAACACGGATCCGGTGAGCCCGGAGGAGTACGTCGGCAAGCTCAAGCGCATGCTGGCCGCCAAGACGAAGGAGGACCGCATCGTCTTCTTCGTGGCGGACGACAAGGCCAACTACGGCAAGCTGGTGGCCGCTTTCGACGGCGCCAAGCAGGCCGGCGCCTTCGTGCTGGGCATGGCCACCGAGGACATCCCGGCGGCCGCCGCTGGCGCCGCGGCGGGCGATCCGGCGGGTGATGCGGCTCCCGCTCCGGCTCCCGCCCCGACTCCGTAGTCTCAGCATGGTTCACATCCAGGGGCTCGTCGGCTAGAGTGTAAAATTCTCATGGCCGACGAGCTCCTCGTCTTCGAGCAGACCATCGAAGCAGTCTTCGTACGCGCGCTGCACGGGCGCCTCCCGCCCGGTTGCAAGGTGCGCCTGCGCCAGGCGGGGTTGGATCTCGACCAGAAGCTCCGCCCCGCCTATCCCTTCGACTCGTGGATGGCCTTCCTCCGCATCACGGCGGAGGAGCTCTACCCGGGCGAACCGCTGGAACAGGGCGCCTTCAAGATCGGCGAGGCCTGCATCGACGGCTTCCGCGAGACGATGCTGGGCCGGGCCGTGCTCTCGCTGCTGCGCGTGCTGGGCCCCAAGCGGGCGCTGATGCGGGCCACGCAGAACTTCCGGGCGGGCAACAACTACACCGAGTCACGCCTCAAGGAGCTGAGCCCGCGCCAGTTCGAGCTGTGGATGAACGAGGTCGGCTCGCTGCCCACGTTCACCGCGGGCATCATCCACGCGGGCCTGCGGACGGCCGGCGCGGAGAGCATCCGCATCGACCTGTCCGGCTACGACGGCCACGCCTGCACCTACTGCATCAGCTGGAGCGAGGCCTCGGTCTCCTCGGGCGTGGCCGGCAGGGGCGACTCCAAGGCCGCCACCAGGTCCGGATCCATCAGCTCCCTGTAGATGAGCTCGGCGATCAGCCCCGTCACCATCCAGATGGGCAGGATGTAGAGCGACGTCATCTGCCAGAGGATGGCGCCGCTGTCCGCGTAGTACCAGATGCGGTAGCCCGTGAGCTGCTCCAGGATGACCCCGCTGATGCCCTCGAAGACGAGGATGGCGAGGCCGTAGAGCACCGCGCGCAGCAGCGTGGGGTGGCGGAAGGTGCGGCGGTAGATGGCCTCGATGAAGTAGAAGCAGGCCACGCCGTAGATGAGGAACATCCACAGCGAACACTGGCCGTACGCCGTGACCACGGGCGTGTCCCAGATGTCGTTGAGGCCCAGCCGGTCATCCACCCGCCACTGGAAGCGGAAGAGCATCTCGAGCAGCGGCACGTGCCGGGCGATGCGGACCAGGTTGTAGAAGAAGATCTCCGACGACAGCCCCACCATGCCGTAGAGGCAGAAGCGGAAGATGGCGAACGTCAGCTTCATCCGCGCATTGCGCTTCAGGTCCGCGCGGCGGACGTGGACGGAATGGGAAGAGCTCTCCGGAGTCGGGACCGAAGTGGTGTGTTCCATAGCGCCCCAGAGTACCTGAATTCCGCACTGGCTGTCCTCTTCCCTCCCCACGGTACGAGCGGGTTCCCGGCGGCGCTCCGCCTCCTGGGACGCGCCATCCGGGCCCGGGGACGCGCCGGAGAAGGGCCCTCCTCGGAGGAGGGGCCGGTACGCGCATTGCTCCCGCGTGGCGAGGACCATTCGGAGGACGGGACATGCTGGCGCGGGTGCGGTCGGGCGCGTTGATGGGCATCGACGCGGTGGTGGTGGAGTGCGAGGTGGATATGGCCCTCGGGTTGCCCTACTTCAACGTGGTCGGGCTGCCGGAGGGAGCCGTGCGCGAGTCCAAGGTGCGCGTCGTCTCCGCGCTGAAGAACTGCGGCTTCGAGTTGCCCTCGAAGCGCATCACCGTGAACCTGGCCCCCGCGGACATCCGCAAGGAAGGGGCGGCCTTCGAGCTGCCCATCGCGCTGGGCGTCCTGGCGGCGGCCAGGCTGATGGAGGAGGAGCCCCTGTCACGCTACCTCTTCGGCGGCGAGCTGGCGCTGGACGGGTGGGTGAAGCCCATCAAGGGCGTGCTGCCGCTGGCCGTGGCGGCGCGTGACGGAGGTTACGAGGGGGTGATGGTGCCGGCGGCGAACGCGGCCGAGGCCTCGCTGGTGGAGGGCATCCAGGTCCTGGCCGTCCAGCACCTGCGCGAGGCGGTGGACCACCTCACCGGAGAGAAGCTCCTGACCCCCTTCATGCGCGAGAACGGCTCCCCTGCCCTCCTCCGCGGACGCCAGGCCCCGCTCGACATGTCCGACGTCCGGGGCCAGGGGGACATCAAGACGGCCCTGGAGCTGGCCGCCGCTGGAGGCCACAACGTGCTGCTCTGCGGCCCTCCAGGCTCGGGCAAGACGATGCTCGCCCGGCGGCTGCCCGGCATCCTCCCCGCCATGACGTTCGACGAGGCGCTGGAGGTGACGAAGATCTACTCCGTGCTCGGCTTGCTCGGAGACGACCAGGCGCTGATGCGCGAGCGGCCCTTCCGCGCTCCCCACCACACCATCTCCGACGCGGGGCTCGTAGGAGGGGGTCCGGCCACGAGGCCCGGAGAGCTCTCCCTGGCACACCATGGCGTGCTGTTCCTCGACGAGCTGCCCGAGTTCCGCAAGAACGTGCTGGAGGTGCTGCGCCAACCGCTGGAGGAGGGCTCCATCCACCTGGCGCGCGCGACACAGCACATCACCTATCCCTGCCGGGTGATGCTGGTGGCGGCGATGAACCCCTGCCTGTGCGGCTACTTCAACGTCCCCGGGCGGAGATGCCAGTGCCAGGAGCACCGCGTCTTCGACTACCACTCGCGGGTGAGCGGTCCCCTGTTGGACCGCATCGACATCACCCTGCAGACGCGCCCGGTGGAGTACCACCACATCTCACGCAACGGCGAGGAGGAGCCGCCGAGCACCTACTACCGGGAGCGCGTGGAGGCCGCCCGCGAGCGCCAGCGGTTCCGCTACCGCGACGAGCCGGGAGTCCACTGCAACGCGCAGATGCCGGTGCGGCTGCTGCACCGCTACTGCAAGCCGTCTCCGCTCGCCGAGAAGAATCTCCAGATGGCCATGCACCGCTTCGGCCTGTCCGCGCGCGCCCATGACCGCATCCTCAAGCTGGCGCTATCCCGGGCGGACCTCGAAGGGCACGACCGCATCGAGGACGAGGACATGCTCCTCGCCATCGACTGCCGGCAGATCGACCGGCGGGACTGGCTGCACGCCAACACCTTTGGCGGCCCTCCACCCCGCCAGGATGTCTTCAGCCAAGTGCGGCGTCCCGGGGGGAACTCCCGGTATCCGGGGGACTCTTGAGCGCGCCCTCCCCCACCTTCACGGGCCGCACCAGCTCGGGCAATGGGCCGGTGATGAGACGGGCCGAGCGCTTGAAGGCGACGTACGAGTAGGCCCAGTCGAGGAGCACGGCCAGCTTGCTGCGGAATCCGATGAGGAAGAGGATGTGGATGCCGAGCCACGCCATCCAAGCGGAGAAGCCCGAGGACTCGAAGCGCTGGAAGGCCACTCCCACCGCCTTGCCGCGCCCGATGACCGCGTAGGTGCCCCGATCCCAGTAGCGGAAGGGCTCCATCGGCTTGCCCTCCAGGTGGCGACGGATGTTGCGCGCGGCATGCTTGCCCTGCTGGATCGCCGCGGGCGCCACTCCGGGGATGGGATTGCCGTCCTGGACGAAGTGCGCCAGGTCCCCGATGACGAAGACGTCCTGGCGGCCCGGGACGGTGAGCTCGGGCGACACGTGGACGCGGCCCGCCCTGTCCAGCGGCGAGCCCAACGAGCGCGCCACCGGGGAGGCGGCCACGCCAGCGGCCCAGATGGTGCTCCACGCCGGAATGTGCTCCTCGCCGATGTACACCCCCGTCTCGTCGATCCGGGTGACTCGCGTGTTCGTGCGGACCTCCACGCCCAGCTTCTCCAACGCGCGGCGGGCCTTCTCCGAGAGGTCCTCCGAGTAGACGGGCAGCACGCGCGGCAGGCCCTCCAACAGGAGGATGCGGGCCTGAGAGGGATCGATGTTGTGGAAGTCCTTGGCCAGCGTGTGACGGGAGATCTCCGCGAGCGCCCCGGCCATCTCCACGCCCGTGGGCCCCGCGCCGATGATGACGAAGGTGAGCAGCTCGCGACGGCGGACCGGGTCCGGCTCCCGCTCGGCCATCTCGAAGGCCAGCAGTACCCGGCGGCGGATCTCCAGCGCGTCGTCGATCGTCTTCAACCCCAGGGCGTACTTCGCCCACTCGTCATGGCCGAAGTAGGAGTGCGTCGCCCCGGTGGCGATGACGAGGTAGTCATAGGACAGCTCGCCGTCGGCCAGCAGCACGCGCTTGTTGGCCACGTCCACACCCGTCGCCTCGGCGAGCAGGACCGTCGAGTCCCGGCTCAACAGGCCTCGAATCGGCGAGGCAATCTCCCCCGGGCTGAGGGTGGCCGTGGCCACCTGATACAGCAGGGGTTGGAATAGATGGTGGTTCTGCCGATCCACCACGGTGACCCGCACCGGGGCATTCCGCAGTGCACGCGCCGCGTACAGGCCGCCAAAACCACCACCCAGGATGACCACGTGGGGAAGCTTCTCGCGTAGGCCCGTCATGTTCAGGAAATTCCTCCCGGCGGGCTCGAATTCAAGGCAATCGACGTCCCCACGTCTAGCCCGTACCCGGCGGCGATGGAGCGAGCTAGAAGGCCGGGTGATGAAGCTCCTGTCCCCCCTCATCCTGCTCTTCCAGGCCGTCTTCCTCATCCTGTGGCTGGTGTTCTGGATTACCGTGTCCGGGCTGGCGGCGCTCCTCACGCTCAATGGGGAGCTGCCACTGATGATGGCGCGGCGCTTCTGGGCGCCCATGCACTGGCACATCACCGGCTCGCCCCTGCACGTGGAGCCGCTGCCGGACGTCGACTGGAGCAAGCCCCACATCTTCCTGATGAATCACCAGTCCGCCTTCGACATCCCCGTGGCGTTCGCGGTGATTCCGGTGAACATCCGCTTCATCGCCAAGCACGTGCTCAAGTGGATTCCCTTCCTCGGCTGGTACATGGCGGCAACGGGGATGATCTTCCTCAACCGCTCCAACCGGCGCGAGGCCATGCGCAGTCTGAAGTTGGCGGGTGAGCGCATCCGCGCCGGCTCCAACATCCTCGCCTTCCCCGAGGGGACGCGCTCGAAGGACGGGCGCATCCTCCCCTTCAAGAAGGGCTCGTTCGTGCTCGCCGTGGAGGCCGGAGTGCCCATCATCCCGATGGCCGTCGAGGGCACGCGCGGGATGCTCCCCAAAGGCAGCATCCGGCTGCGGCGCCACCCCATCCGGGTGAAGGTGGGCCAGCCCATCTCCACCGAGGGAATCAAGGGAGCCGAGCGCGAGGTCCTCATGAACCAGGTGCGCGACATCATCATCCAGCTCCACCGGGACATCGGGGGCGAAGGAGGCGTGCCAGAGGAGCCCCCCGCGTCGGAGAACCCCCAGAACGCCGACCTCGCCCCCTGAGCCCCCTCCCCTCTCCCTCCGGGAGAGGGACGGGGTGAGGGTACCCGTCACCGTCCTCCTGCCCCCTCCGCTCCACCGCGCGAGACCCTTCACGCGGAACGAGACGCCCGAGCACCACGTGCACCGAGGGAGACACACGCGGCACGACCATTGCTCAAGCACTTCGCGGCGCGCCCGGGCCACTGCGGCACCGAGGCGCGGCCCCACTCATGAAGGGCGGCGAGGAGCGACGATGAACAAGCTGACGGAGAAGTTGAAGGCGGTGGCGGCGGCGGTGGCGGCGATCGAGAAGCAGTTCGGCAAGGGCGCGGTGATGCCCCTGGGCGGCGAGGTGCGCGAGCAGCGGGTGGCGGTCATCCCCTCGGGCTCGGTGGGGCTGGACCGGGCGCTCGGGGTGGGCGGCTACCCGCGCGGGCGCGTGGTGGAGATCTTCGGCAACGAGTCCTCGGGCAAGACGACGCTCACGCTGCATGCCATCGCGCAGGTGCAGGCGCAGGGAGGCGTGGCGGCCTTCATCGACGCGGAGCACGCGCTGGACGTCAACTACGCGCGCAAGCTGGGCGTGCGCGTGGAGGAGCTGCTCATCTCCCAGCCGGACACCGGCGAGCAGGCGCTGGAAATCACCGAGCAGCTCGTGCGCTCGGGGGCGGTGGATCTCATCGTGGTGGACTCGGTGGCGGCGCTGGTGCCGCGCGCGGAGATCGAGGGCGAGATGGGGGATGCGCACATGGGCGTGCAGGCGAGGCTGATGAGCCAGGCGCTGCGCAAGCTGACGGGCGCGGTGAGCCGCTCGGGGTGCTGCATCATCTTCATCAATCAAATCCGCATGAAGATCGGCGTGGTGTTCGGCAACCCGGAGACGACCACGGGAGGCAACGCGCTGAAGTTCTACTCCTCGGTGCGCATGGAGATCCGCCGTGCGAGCAACCTCAAGGACGGCGAGACGGTGGTGGGCACGCGGGCGAAGGTGAAGGTGGTGAAGAACAAGGTGGCCCCGCCCTTCCACGAGGCGGAGTTCGACCTGCTGTACGGCGTGGGCATCCACCGCGCGGGCGAGGTGCTGGACCTGGGGGTTCAGGCGGGGCTGGTGGACAAGGCGGGCAGCCACTTCAGCCTGCGGGGGGAGCGCATCGGACAGGGCCGGGAGCGGGCCACGGAGTGGCTGCGCGAGCACCCGGATGCCATGGAGGCGCTCGCCCGTGAGCTGGTGGGGACGGCGCTTCCCGTGCCCCCGCCGAGCGCCAGCACCGAGATGGAGATGCCCGCGGCGGTGGCCTAGGCACCAAGCGCGTCGAGCGACACGGAGGGCACCGGGAGGCGGCGCTGGCCCGCGCGCAGGAACAGGTGGCCGCCCTCGTCCTGCTCCAGCAGCTCGCCGAGCTGGTACTGGGCGTCCCGGGAGAAGCGCGCCTTGCCCCGGCCGCCCTTCACCCCACACGTGAGGACGCCGTCGGAGCCCACGGCGAGGGTGGCCGGATCGAGCGCCTCGGCGGTGCGGTCACTCAGGCGCACGGACACCCGCTCGTCCGAGGTGACGTCCACGGTGCGCACCTCGTAGGCGGCGTCCTCCACCTGGACGTAGCACCAGTCCTTGCCAATCTGGAGCTGGTAGCGCCCCTCGTCATCGAGCACGAGCGAGGTGTTGAAGAGCTCGATGATGCGCGGGTGCTCGATGGGCTCGTCGTCGTGCCACCAGCGCAGCCGGGCATCGAGGCGGATGCCGCTGTCCTCGCGGGTGTGCCAGCGCTTGCCGAAGGGCGGAGGGCCCGAGGGCGGTGTGGGTCCTGAAGGCGGTTGTGTCACGCGTGTTATCTGCGCGCCCGGAGGCGGCCGGTCAAGCCGGCGCGCCCGGCGCTACCAGTTCCGGACAAGCTCGGTGTAACCCCGGAAGGCCACCGCGCCCCAGAAGTTCACCAGCACCCCGAGGACCACCGCGGCCTGCACCGCCCGGTTGCGCAGGGACCAGCCACCCACGGCGAAGAGGAGCAGGAGGTAGGGCGTGTAGTCGATGCTGAACCGGAAGCCGAACTGCATGTAGCCGTCGTTCTGGTAGAAGAGCCCGGGCAGCGCGGTGACGGCCAGGGTGAGCCACAGCGGCCAGTGCAGGCGCGGCCTCAGCTTCGGCACCACCAGGAAGACGAGCAGCGGCAGCGTCAGCAGCAACGACAGGCCGTGCGGGTCGTACGCCAGCCGCAGCGGATTGAGCGAGATGTCCGGCAGCAGGAGGAAGGCCGCCCGCAGGTTGCGCGAGAGGTAGACCAGGTTGAAGAGGCCCCACCGGTCGATGTCCACGTTGACGCGGTTGTTGTAGAGGAACGCGTGGCCGAACTCGCCCGGGCTGCCGAAGCGGTAGAGGTTGTAGGCCGCCGCCAGCAGCGCGAGCGGCGCGGCCCCCAGGGCGAACAGGCCCAGCTTGCGCAGGGCGGGCTTCCAATTGGAGCCCAGCTCGCGCAGTTGCGCGAACCGCCCCTCCGGCCCGGGACACAGCGCCTCCAGCACGAAGAAGAGCCCGGCGAACAGCAGCGGCGTGCGGGTGAGCGTGGCCATGGAGAAGAAGAGGCCCGCCAGCACCGGGCGGTGCGCTCGCACCGCGTTGCGCACGTAGAGGCAGGTGAAGGCCACGCCCATGACCTCCGCGCTGAACCACACCTCTCCACGAATGGCCGCGTAGAAGAAGAGCGTCCCGAAGGCCAGGATGAGCGCCAGACCCACGTTCTCCGTGCGGTCACGCGCCGTCTCTCCCTCCTTCGCGAGGAAGCGCAGCAGTGAGTAGAAGAGCGCCACCGCCAGCGCCCCCACGATGACCCCGAACGAGGTGTCGTTGAACTGGTAGCCGTGCAGCGCCACGAAGGGCAGCATCACCACCGCCGGGAAGGACGGGAAGCTCACGTACCAGCGGTCTCCCGGCTGTAGCCGGCCCTCGCACCGCACCTTCTTCCCCGCCACCTCGCGCACGCACGCCCAGTCCTCCAGGTTGGGCAGCACCTCGGGGTCCAGATCCAACCGCCCCTCCAGCCACGCCTTCGCCTGGTACACGAAGTGCGGAGCCTCGCTCTGCCGCAGGAAGCGCTGCGAGCTGAAGCTGGCCAGCACCGCGAAGCTCACCAGGAAGAGCACCACCTCCACCCGGTACGCCGCCAGCCACATCCGCAGCGCCGTCCCCACCACCCCACCCCGAGCCTCCGTGTGCACGGTGCGCTCACCAGGCTCCGCTGGCGCACCCGCGCCCGAAGGGCTCTCGGGAGCGGCGGGTGCGGCCGTTGGCGACCCGGAGGCCGCCTCGGGAGCGGGCGGCGCGGGCTCGCGGGTCTGGGCGGAGGACGGCTTGGAACGCTTGGACTTGGAGCGGCTCATGGGGTGGAAGGCGCGGTCAGCAGGCGCTCACGCAGCAATTCGAGCGCGTAGGAGGCGGCGAAGAGACGCACGAGGTCCCGATCGCCAGGAATGGAGAAGCGCTCGCAGCGGGTGGGGGCCCCCTCCGCCGCGAGCGCACAGTAGACGGTGCCCACCGGGTCCTCGGGCGTGCCCCCCGTCGGGCCCGCGAAGCCGGTCACGGACAGGCCAAAGGTCGTCCCGCAGGCGGCGCGGATGCCCTCGGCCATGGCCACCGCCACCGGGCTCGATACGGCCCCGTGGCGGGCCAGCAGCTCGGCTGGCACTCCGGCCCAGGCCGTCTTCATCTGCTCGGTGTAGACGACTGCTCCGCCCATGAGGAAGTTGCTCGCACCGGACACGCCGGTGAGCTGCGCCGCGATGAGGCCCCCGGTGCAGCTCTCCGCGAGCGCCAGCGTGGCCCGGGCCTCCGTCAGCAGCTTCGCCAGCACGACGGCGTAGGTGTCCCCATCCGCGCCGTACACCGCCAGGCCGAGCTCCCGGCGCGCGGCGGCCTCGGCGGCGGCCAGGGCGGACTCGGCCTCGGCCTGGGAGGGCGCCTCCGCCAGCAGCTTGAGCTGGTTCTCCGGCGCGTGCGTACGGAAGCCGAACACCACCCGGGGGTGCGCCACGGCCAGCGGAGCCACGCGCGCGTCGAGGACGGACTCGGGGATGCCCACCGTCCGCAACAGGCGGAAGGCGCGGTACGTGCGCTCCGGCTTCTTCTCCAGCTCCGAGCGCACGCGCGGCAGCACCTCACCGTCCACCAGCGCCCGGTACTCGCGGGGCACTCCGGGAAGGAAGAAGAGCCGGCAGCCCTCCATGCGGACGATGAACAGGGGCGCGGCGCCCACGGGGTTGGGCACCACCTCCGAGCCCTCGGGAACGAGCGCCATGCGAGCCACGTTGGGCGTCAGCTCCCGGCCCCGCTTCCTGGCTCGCTCGCGGAGGAACTCGAGGGTCCCCGCGTCCTGGACGAGCGGCACGCCCGCGGCGGCGGCGGCACACTCGGCGGTGAAGTCATCCGCCGTGGGGCCCAGCCCGCCGGAGACGATGACCATGTCCGCCCGGCTCGCGGCCTCGCGCAGGGCGCGGGTGATGTCCTCGCGCACATCCCCCACCAGCACCACCCGCGTCACCTTGATGCCCAGCTCGAAGAGCCGTGCTTCCAGGTAGGGGCTGTTGGTGTCAGGGGTCAGACCGGTGACGAGCTCGTCACCGGTACACAGGAGCTCGACGCGCATGGGCGGGGCATCCTAGCGGCCCGCGCCGCCCCCGGCACGCACCGAGTCACGGACTACCTGGCGAGCGTGTCTTCCTCGTCCCCGTCTCCGTCCTCGTCGTCCTCCTCATCGAGGACGGCCGCGGCGACGCCGGCCCCGGAACCCAGCTTCCGGGCCACGAGCCGGTTGCGGACCAGGAAGGCGGACTCCAGGAGGCCAAAGGCGAGGTAGGCGAACGAGTAGGCCACCAGCACGTAGGCCGGGTGGAAGCGGGTACCGATGATGACGCCGCTGGCGAGCACCAGCATCATCACGAGCGCCGAGCGAGGGGACAGGCGCAGGTCCTTGAAGGTCCGATACCGGACGGTGGACACCATCAGCAGCGCGAGCGTGACCACCGCCACCGCCACGGGAGCACGGGCCTCGGCGGCGAGCACCGCACCGCCGGTGGCGGCGTGGTGGGCGATGATCATCGAGACGAACACGCTGGCGGCCAGCGGGATGGGCAGGCCGACGAAGAAGCTCCCACCACCGCCGTGGGGGTTGCGCATGGCCAGCACGTTGAAGCGGGCGAGCCGCAGGGCACCGCAGGCCGCGAAGGAGAAGGCGAGGAACATGCCCAGGAAGCCCAGGGGCTCCAGCGCCCACTTGTAGGCCAGGAGAGCGGGCGCAGCGCCGAACGAGACGACGTCCGCCAGGCTGTCCAGCTGCATCCCGAAGTCGCTCTGGGTCTTCGTCAGGCGGGCCACCCGGCCGTCGAACCCGTCGAAGAACATGGCGAAGAGGATGGCCAGGGCCGCCTGGTAGAGGTGCGTGGGACCCGCTTCACCGGTGCACAGGGTCAGGGCATAGAAGCCGCAGAGGATGGATGTGACGGTGAACAGGTTGGGCAAGATGAACAACAACTTGCGGGGTCTCACGTTCTCCTGCCTCCTCTGTCGGCCATCGGCCGTTCCGGTTTGAAGCCGGGGGAGAACGGACCATAGCAGGGTTTTATTTGCCCGGTCTTCGTGGAGGGGTGATGGACGCAGCGCGTTGGGCCCTATGGCTCGTGGTGGCGGTGCTCGTTCTGGCCGCGGTGAATGGCCTGTGGATTCTCGGGGTGCGCCGGAGATACCGGCTGCGCACGACGCCTCCTCAGCGCCTGAGAGCCCGCTGCGAGGATGGGTGGGAGTTGACCCTGTACGAGCGGCGTGCCGCGCACCGGCGCTTCGAGGAGCCGGTGCTGCTGTGCCATGGGCTGGCCGCCAATCGCTGCACGTTCGACTTCGAGCCGCCCTACTCCATGGCCCACTTCCTGGCCGAGGCCGGCTTCGACTGCTTCAGCGTGGAGTTCCGGGGCATCGGCGACTCACGGCCCTCGCCGCGGGGACGCCGCTGGCCGGACGTCACCGTGGACGACCTGGTCACCCAGGACGGGCCCGCGGTCATCCAGGAGGTGCTGGCCCGGACCGGAGCGAGGCGCGCGTTCTGGATCGGCCACTCGCTGGGCGGCCTGGTGGGCTACGCCGTGGCGCAGGGACCCGCCGGGGCGAGGCTCGCCGGGCTGCTCGCACTGGGCTCGCCCGTCTTCTTCGCGCCGGATCCCCTCCTGCACAGGCTCATCCACCTCGGCGCCCGGGCCGCGTGGCCCCGAGGCTTCCGCAACGAGTGGCTGAGCCACACGATGGCGCCCTTCCTCGGCTACGCCACCCTGCCGCTCTCGGACGTCATCATCAACCCGAGGCACATCCTCCCGCCCATCCAGCGCAAGGTGTACGCGAACATGATGTCGTCGATGAGCCGCAACGTGCTCCAGCAACTGCGCGACTGGCTCGACCATGACGCCTTCCGCTCCTTCGATGGGAGCGTGGACTGGCGCGCGGGGCTGGCGAAGCTGTCGCTGCCGGTGATGGTGATGGGAGGGAGCATGGACCGGCTGGCGCCGCCCAAGAACCTGCGTGCGCAGTACGAGCTGGTCGGCTCACCGGACAAGAAGCTGCACGTCTTCGGCTGTGAGCGGGGAGACAAGATGGACTACGGGCATGGGGACCTGCTCTTCGGCACGGGGGCGCCGATCGAGGTCTACCCCGAGATACGCGACTGGCTGGCGGCCCGCGCCACGGCGCTCCCGCTGGGCACCGTGCAAGTCCCCTCTCCCTCTGGGAGAGGGCTAGGGTGAGGGTCGTGCCACGCAATCCACCTCGGCTCCCGGGGTGTCCTGACCCGTCACGCGGCCCAGCATCACCTCGGTGCCCCCCTGGCAGTCGGCCCACACGAGCCCCGCGGCATTCTCCCGCGCCGTGAGCGCATCCACGCGCAACACACCATTCTCCATGGCGCTCAACGCGGGCCCGCCAGAACCTCGTACCACGAGCCCCTCGGCCGTCACCCGCCCCAGAGTCTCCGCGAGCACCCCGGCCTCCTGGCACGACTCCAGGGACACGTCGCGCAGCAGTACCCGCGAGCCCTGCGCCCCCAGCACGCCCACGCCGGCCACGTTCCGCACCAGGAGCCCCTCCACCTCCACCTCCGCGTCACGCAGGTGCAGCCCGTCACCGGAGTCCCCTCCGCGCGACGTCAGGCGGGTCATGACGGCGTGTTGAAGCCGCAGCCGCCCGCGCGTGACCGAAATGCCATACTCATCCGCTCCGTCCACGCGGACGCCGCGCAGCACCAGGTCCGAGCCCACCAGCAGCATCGCACCGTAGTTGCCGCTGCCCAGCACCACCGTCTCCTCCAGCTCCCCCCGCGAGCCGATGAGCACCACGCCCGCCCGCACCGCGCGCACCGAGGTGAAGCCCCGCGCCTCCAGCGTGGTCTCCACGGTCTGCAGGCCATACTCGTGTCCGGTGACGGTGACGTCCTCGAGCCTCAGCGAGCCCCGCTGGGCGAAGAGGCCCGCCTCCCGTCCCTCCCCCACCGTCACGTGACGCAGCCGCACCCGGCCCGCCACCTGGTACAGCGCCGTCACCGCGCCACGGAAGCGCACGGACTCCAGCTCCAGCTCGACCTCCCGCGCCTCCACGCCGCGCCGGAAGGCGCCGGTGAACGAGCTCTCCCGCACCTCGCCCCTCGCGCCACCTGACAACAGCACCCCCACCGCCCGCTCCCCACCCGCCTCGAACGCGCACCCGGCCGCCGCGAGCTGCCCCGCCTCCATCCGCACCGCCCCTTCTTCCTGCCCGCCAAAACGCACCGCTTCCAGCCGGACCGGTCCGGCGGCCTCCAGGCCCCAGGCACCACCCTGAACGCCCAGGCTCCTCACGGTGACCCCCTCCGGCGCCCGCACCACCGGCCCCGCTCCCTCCCCGGCCAGCACGGAGCTCTCTCCGGCCCCCACCAGTTCCACGCTGGCGGGCAGGACGAAGGGGCCCGGATACCGCCCCGGAGCCAGATGCACCCGGAGCGGAGGGCCCCCTGGCACCGCCCGGGCCAGGGCCCGCGGCAGCGAAGAGAAGGGCCTCCGCGGTGACCCGTCCCCCCCCTCACCCCGCGCACCGTCCACCCACACCTCGGTCCACGCGGTGGACTCCCGGGGTGGGATCAGCGCCCCCGGTGCGTGACAGGCCGGAAACGTCAGGCAGGAGATCATCAGCAGGCAGCGGAGCATTCGATCGCACACACTAATACCCGCCAGCCATCCGGGCCCATCCGGATCAGGAAGCACCGCGCAAGTGATCGAAATGACAAAGAAAAACATCGCCAATCGATCACATCCACACATGGCGCCGATCAGACGCCACGCAGGGAGCACCGCCCGCTCCGTGCACTTCTCCTCTCTAGAGGAGCCCCGGGCTCCGTCAAATTCATCGCGATTCGCGCGGAGGCCGATCTACCGGCCTCGGGGCGGTTGCCAGCATTGACAGACAAAAGAGCGATTTGTTACCAACCCTGGGCTTTCGCATTTCAACGCGCACGGAGAAGCGGATGACCAAGGCAGAGCTCGTGGAGGTGGTGGCGGCGCAGTCCCGGCTGACGAAGAAGTCGGCCGCGGAGATTCTCGACATCGTCTTCGCCAACATCGGCAAGGCGGTGAAGAAGGACCAGCGCTTCAGCTACCCCGGCTTCGGCACCTGGTCGGTCCGCTCCCGCAAGGCGCGGAAGATCCGCAACCCGCAGACCAACGAGATGATGAAGCTCAAGGCCTCGAAGACGATCGGCTTCCGGCCCGCCAAGGAGCTGAAGAACTCGCTGTAGTCCGTGGGGCCCGCGAGCGCGCGAGCCGACCTCACTGGGGGCGTCGTCCGAGAGGACGGCGCCCTTGTCGTTTTCCGGCGTCCCCACTGCCCGAGCGCTGGACGAAGGAGGGCTCCTCGCCGGACTCGGTGGGGCCCAGCTCGTCGAGCGGATCGCACGGCATGCCCTCGCGCCACAACTCGAAGTGCAGGTGCACGCCGGTGGCCAGGCCCGTCTTGCCGGCGGCGCCCACCACATCGCCCTGCTCGAGCACCTCGCCGGGAGTCACCAGCACGCGCGACAAATGGCTGTAGCGGGTGGTCATGTCCCCGTCGTGCTGGATGACCACCTGGTAGCCGTAACCCCCGTTCCACCCGGCCCGCACCACCACGCCCCCGGCCGCCGCCGTGACGAGCTGGCCCGACTTCGCCGCGAGATCCAACCCCTGGTGGTCCCGCTCCTCGCCGAGGATGGGGTGCAGCCGGCTGCCGAAGACGCTGGTGATGACCACCGGGTCCACCGGCCAGGTGAAGCGCGGCGCCCGCTTCGAGGGCTGAAGCTGAAGGCGCCGCAGCTCGGCCATGCGCACCGCGAGCAGATCCACCCGGGCGAGCACCGCGTCGGCCAGGTCCGCGGGGATGTCGCCGTAGGCGCGAGCGTCCTCCTCCAGCTCGGCCTCCAGCGTCACCCGGGCGCGCACCACGTCCAGCGGTGAGGTCTTGCGCGTGGGCGTCCGGAGGAAGGCATCCAGGGCGGCGTTCATCTCGCGCCAGTTCTCCACCTGGGCCGCCGGCATGGCACCGCCCCGGGGCACCTCCGCCCGCGAGGCGCGCGCCTGCGTGGCGAAGGACCCGAGCGCGTCCCGCAGCAGCCGCGAGCCCGGGGAGATCAACACCTGCTCGGCGTTCTTCGGCCGGGAGCGGACGACCCGGGCCGCGCCGTCACGGGAAGGTGCCGCCTCCGCGTCGGCCGGAGGCGGCGCGCCCTTCTGGGAGTACAGCTCGTCGAAGCTCATCTTCTGCCGTGCGCGAGGGGTGGTGCACGCGGAGAGGACCAGCAGCATGAGGGCGGCGAGGAGACGCAAGGCGCCGCCCAATCTATCACGCCGGGGGAATCAGCCAGAAACCGCCCGGCGGATGCGCACCAGGGCCTCGTCGATGTCCGCCGAGGACACGTCCAGGTGTGTCACCAGGCGGACGGAGCGGGGCCCCACGCCGGAGGAGCCGCAGAGGACGCCGTGAGCGGCCAGCTTCGCCTGCATCTCCTGCACCGGCAGCGGGAAGTCCGCGAAGACCATGTTCGTCTCCACCTGGGAGGCATCCACCGTCACCCCCGGCATCTCCGCCAGGCCCGCGGCGAGACGGCGCGCGTGGGCATGGTCCTCGGCGAGCCGCTCCACGTGGTGCTCCAGGGCATGCAGCGCCCCGGCGGCGATGATGCCCACCTGCCGCATGGCACCGCCGAGCCGCTTGCGCAGCCGGCGCGCCTCGGCGATGTGCTCCTTCGAGCCCACGATGGCCGAGCCCACCGGCGCGCCCAGCCCCTTGGAGAAGCACACGGCCGTGGTGTCGGTGAGCGAGGCCCAGGCCGAGGCCGGCGTGCCCGTGGCCGCCGCGGCGTTGAAGAGGCGCGCCCCGTCCAGGTGGATGGCCAGCCCCGCCTTGCGGCCCGCCTCCACCACCGCGCGGAAGCGCTCCAGCGGCCACACCTTGCCGCCGCCGCGGTTGTGCGTGTTCTCCAGCGACAGCAGCCGCGAGCGCGGGCTGATGAAGTCCGTGCGCACCGCCGCCGTCACCTGCTCGGGCGTGAGGAGCCCGCGATCACCCGGGAGCCCGCCCGGCTGCACGCCCCACAGGCCCGACACGCCGCCGCTCTCGTAGTGGAAGATGTGGCTGTTCGCGTCGGCGAGGATCTCGTCCCCCAGGCGGCAGTGCAGGCCGATGGCGATCTGGTTGGCCTGCGTCCCGGAGGGCACGAAGAGGGCGGCCTGCAGACCGAGCTTCTCGGCGATGCGCTCCTCGAGCCGGCGCGCGGTGGGGTCCTCGCCGTAGATGTCGTCACCCACCTCGGCCTCGGCCATGGCGCGGCGCATGGCGGGGGTGGGCTTCGTCACGGTGTCGGAGCGGAAGTCGATGGGTTTCATGGGTGTCCTGGCAGGTCGTGAAAACTGCTTTACTTCGGAGGTCGGTCTGTCATACAGCCGCCGCGTGGCACGCGAGAAGATGGAGTCCAGACGCGGACGGGCGGTGGAGGTGCTGGACCGGCTGGAACGGGCCATGCCGGACGTGCGCATCGAGCTGGACTATCGCACCCCGCTGGAGCTGCTCGTGGCGGTCATCCTCTCCGCCCAGTGTACGGACAAGCGGGTGAACATGGTGACACCCGCCCTCTTCCAGCGATTCCCGGACGCACCGGCCTACGCCCGGGCGAGCGCCGCGGAGGTGGAGCCCTTCATCCAGTCGTGCGGCCTGTACCGCGCCAAGGCGAAGAACCTGGTGGCGGCGGCGAAGGCGCTGGTGGAGGAGCACGGAGGCGAGGTGCCCCGCTCGCGGGCCGTGCTGGAGAAGCTGCCGGGCGTGGGACGCAAGACGGCTGGTGTGGTGTGCATCCACCTGGGCGGTGACGACGCCTTCCCCGTGGACACCCACGTCAAGCGGCTGGCGTATCGGCTGGGATTCTCCCGGCACGAGGACCCGGACAAGGTGGAGGAGGACATGCAGGCCCTCCTGCCTCCAGAGCGGTGGGCCAAGGGCCACCAGCTCCTGGTGTGGCACGGGCGGAGGACCTGCTTCGCGCGGGCGCCCGCGTGCGAGCGCTGCCCCGTGGCGGACCTCTGCCCCAGGAAGGGCGTGCCCGCTAGACCGACGGGCGCTCCTCTCGCGACGCCTTGACGCGCTTCATCCGCTTGCGGATGAGCTCGCGCTTGAGCGTGGAGACGTGGTCCACGAAGACGGTGCCGTTCAGGTGGTCCGTCTCGTGCTGCACGGCGACGGCCAGCAGCCCATCGCACGTGAGCGTCTGCTCCTGGCCCTCGGTGTCGAGGTACTTCACCGTCACCACCGCGGCGCGATCCACGTCCTCGGACTCGCCGGGGATGGACAGACACCCCTCGTTGTAGGTCGTCTTGCCTTCCAGTCCGATGATCTCCGGGTTGATCATCGCCAGCGGCTGGGACTCGGGCTGGCGTGGCCGGGTATCCAGGACGATGACGCGCTGCAGGACGCCCACCTGCGGGGCGGCGAGCCCCACGCCATCGGCGGCGTACATGGTCTCGAACATGTCCTTGACCAGGGTGCGGATGGAGTCGTCAACCCGGGTCACGGGCCTGGCTTTCTGCTTCAGGATGGGATCGGGCCAGATGAGGATTTCGCGAACCATGGCGCCCCTCTTAACCCCGTGAGAACGGACGGGCAACCGGCCCGGTGAGCCGAAACCCCACACCTCCCACACCCCCGGACGCTCCCCCGCCCCACCTGCGGTCGGCCGCCGGACACCTGTGGGGAACAGACATCCAGAGTGTGAGAAAAAAGACATTCTGTGGCTTTCCACCGGGCAGGCGTCCAGGCACACTGAGTCAGTCCGGATACCCCGGCAGTCCGGCTCAGGAGGAATTCACTGTGCTCCGGAAAACAGTTCTGCTCTGCGTCCTGTTGCTGAGCGCCTGCGAGCCCTCCTCGTCGCCCGCGCCCAACATCGTCTCCATCGAGCCCGAGGAAGTGATGCGCGGCGAGACAGCGACGATCGCGCTCGAGCTGGATGCTCCACTCCCGGTGAAGGTGGATTACGGGAAGAGGACCGCGACGCTGCTGGGCACACCGACCCTCCGGATCGGCGGGCAGGAGGTGACCGTCCAGGGACTGGGACAGGACGGGAGGCTGCTGGCCACGGTGCCCGCGGACCTGACGGAGGGACTCCAGGACGTCCAGCTGGAACTGGGAGACGGGAGCGGGTCGATCCGCGAGCAGGGCCTCACGGTGCTGCCGCCCCCTCCCCCTCCAGCACCCCTGTCGTCGGATGGAGGCGTCGCGGGCCCGCTGCTCCTCCTCACCGGCATCCAGGTCGATCCCATTCCGGATCAGGTCCGTGGTGTTCCCTTCGACATCACCCTGCGGGTCGATGGCCCGGAGGCGGCCACCTTCCAGGGCCAGGTGCTGATCAGCACCAACAAGGGCCGCGTCACCCCGAACATGAGCGGGGCCTTCACCCAGGGCGTGCGGCAGGAGCAGGTCGTGCTCGACAAGCAGGGCGGGAACGTCATCCTCACCGTCCGGCTCGGGGACAGCCTCGTCGCCCAGTCCAACCCCTTCAAGGTCTCGAACAAGTAGGCCGGGAGGACGCCCCCCTCAGTCGAGCAGGCTGCGGGCGTACTCCTCGCGCAGCCGGTCGTCCGCGAGCGCCCGGGCCGCCTCGCCCAGGGCGTTGGAGATCTGCTGGGCGCGGTGCTGGAGCGCCGGGTCCGGGTGCCCCGCGAAGCGCAGCGGGTGGAACTCGGCGGTGAGCAGCTCGTAGGCGCGCTTCACCTCCTCGCTGCCCGCGGTGCGCGCGAGCCCCAGCACGGTGAAGTAGTCCGCGTCCTGGATCTCCTCGAACTTGGACTCGAGCCGGCGCACGTCCAGCTCGCCAGGAGCCGCCTCGGAGGAGACCTCGGCGGCGGGCCGCAGGGTGATGAGGCCCAGGGCGCGCGCGACGGCGAAGACCTTGAGGGCCGTGTCCTGCGGCATCCCCGCGCCCAGCAGCAACTGCTCGAGCGTCTGCTCCCCGTCGACCTCCTCCAGGAGCCGCAGCTCGCGAGAGGAGAGCCCGAAGGCCTCCGGCGCGGGCTCGGGCTCGCCGCGGATGACGACCGCGCGCAATCCGCCAGCGGCCTCCACGAAGGAGTCGGTGGAGACGGCGTTGCGCAGGGCCTCGGCCAGCAGGTGCAGCAGCCGCCGGGTGGAGGCGGCGAGGGCCACCTCGTGCGGAGGTGGCTCCTCGGAGAGCCGGTACAGCGAGGAGGGCTCGGCGAGCGCGTCCAGGGCGACCTGCTCCGTGTAGCGCTGCACGAGCGGGACGACCTCGTTCTCGCGCACGTAGCCCCGGCCGCGCATGGCGTCGATGAGCATCCCCGTGGAGGCACCACGCACCAGGCGCAGCTCGTTCTCCTGGCGCGCGTCGATGAGACCATCCGCCCGGGCGCGCTCCACGAGCGACTCGTCCTGCGCGGAGGAGACCGCGCCCACCAGCGCTCCGTCCTTCAACCAGAGGATGCGCAGGGCTCCGGCCACCTTGAGCTCCAGGCGGACCCCGGCGCGCCCCTCCTGCAGACGGGTGATGAGCCGCGCGAGCCCCTCCTGGTTGACGCTGCCCGCGCGGGGGATGTCCACCTCGAAGCCGCCGGGCACCTCGAGCGTGACGAGCGCCGCCTTCGCGCGGGCCGCCATCTCCTCGGCCTCGGCACGGGCCTTTGCGACGACCGCCTCCGTCTCCGAGCGCAACTTCGAGACGGTCTGCTCCGCCTCGCGCAGCGCCTTCTCCTCGGCCTCGCGCCGGGCCCTCTCCGAACGGGCGAGACGCTCGGCCGACTCCGTCTCCGCCTGGGACTTCGCCGCCTCGAGCCGCTCCACCTCGTGAGCGAGGAACTCCCGCTCCTCCCGCTCCTGGGCCAGCGTCCGCTCGAGCCGCTCCGCCCGCGCCTCCAGCTCCGCCTGGACGAGGGACTGCTCCTCCTTCGCCCGGGACGCCTCCTCCACCCGGGCCCGTGCCTCGGCGGCCCTGGCCTGCAGGGCGGCATGAGCGGCCTCCGCGCGCTCGACCCGGGCCTCCAGCTCGACACGCAAGCGCTCCATGGTGGCCGCCCGCGTCTCCGCGTCGACTCGCGCCCGCTCCAGCTCCTCTGCCTGCCCGAGCGCCTCGGCCCGCTCCCGCTCCGCCTCGGCGACGCGCGCTTCGGCCTGGGCCCGCGCCTTCTCCGCCGCCTCGGCCCGCGTCTCCGCCTCGGTGCGGGCCCGCGCCGCGGCCTCTACCCGCGCTTCCGCCTCGCTCCGGGCAGACTCCGCCGCCTCGACGCGCGACTCCGCCTCGCTCCGGGCCTTCTCCGCCGCCTCCGCGCGCGACTCGGCATCGGTGCGGGCCTTCATCTCCGCCTGCACGCGCGAATCCGCGCTGGTGCGCGCGCGGGCTTCCACCTCGGCCCGCGCCTTCTTCTCCGCGTTGGCCCGGGACTCCGCCTCGGCCCGCGCCTTCTCCGAGGCCGCGAGACGCGACTCCACCTCCACGCGGGCGCGAGACTCGGCTTCCACACGGGCCTCGGCCTGGACACGCGCCTGGTGCTCCGACCCGGCCCGCGCCTCCGCCTCCGCACGGGCCCTGGCCTCCTTCTCGGCGCGCGCCGTCACGTCCTTGCGCGCCTTGGCCTCGCCGTGGGCCCTCGCCTCCCATTCCTTGCGGGACCTCGTCTCCGCCTCGAGCCGCGCCTCCACTTCCGCCCGCGCCGCCTTCTCCGCCTGGGCCCGCTCCTCGGCCCGCGTTCGCGCCTCCGCCTCGGACGTGGCGCGCTGCTCCGCCCTGGCGCGCTCGCGCTCCCGCTCCTCGGCCTTCTCCCGCCACTCCGCGAGCTGCGCCTGGAGCTCCGCGACCCGCGCGTTCACCTGGGCGAGCTGCTGCTCCCGCTGCGGCCCCAGCAGGGCCTCCCGCTCGCGCGTCGCGCTCGCCTCGGCCTCCACCGCCTGGCGCCGCTGCGCCTCGGCCGTGCGCGCCTGCTCGAGCTCCGCCTCCCGCGCCCGCGCCGCCTCCAACTGCCGCTCCACCTCGAGCCGCAGCGAGGCCTCGAGCCCCCGCTCCTCCGCGAGCGCCGTGAGCCGGACGCGCTGCGCCTCGGCCTCGCGCCGCAGCGACTCCTCCCGGGCCCACGCCTCCTGCTTCAGGCGCTCCACCTCGGAGCGCAGGGACGACTCACTCGCGCGCGCGGCCTCCATCTCGCGCTGGAGCGCGTCCAGGCGCGTCCGGGCCTCCTCGGCCTCGCGCCGCAGCGACTCCTCACGGGCCTTGGGCGCGTCCGCCTGCTTCTCCAGGGAAGCCTGGAGCTCCGCCACGCGCTCCTCGAGCTCCGTGGTCTTGCGCTCCGCGTCGTGCCGGCGAGCCACCGCCGTATCCCGCTCGGACAGCACCTGCGCGAGCCGCCGCTCCGCCCGCAGGATGCGGACCTCCAGCACCGCGAGCGCGTCGTCCGACGAGAGGGAGGCCACGTCCGCCGCCACATCCGTCATCCCCGGCACGGGCCGCAGCGCGAACTTCGACGTGGTCTCCGGGACCGCCTTCGACACGAGCCGGGCCTCCACCGGCTCGGCCTTCGCCGGTTCGATCTTCACCGGCTCTGTCTTCACCGGCTCGCTTCGAGGCGATGCCGGGGGCGCGGAGTCGAGCCAGTCCGGGCCCACGCTCTCCTGGTGCGGCTCCTCCCAGCCCTCGGGAGCGCCGCCCTCCGTAGGCAGCGGTGCGTCCTCCGGCACGGGCTCCAGGTCGAAGAAGCCCACGTCCCCGAGCCGGGGAGAGGCCTTCGCTCCGGTCCGCTCGCGCTCCAGCGCCGCTTCGATCTCGAGCTGTGCGAGCCGCTCGGCCTCCGCGCGGGCCTCCGCCTCGACGTCGACGACCTTCACCTGGGGCAGCGGAGGCAGGGGCTCGACGGGCCCCGGCTCCGGAGCCACGACCGTCACGGGCCCCATCTCGCCCGGCGACACGGCCGTGATGGTGGGAATCGCCGAGCCCATGGCGGGAGTCCGGGCGAAGAGCCCCGCGGACGACGTGGGCAGCGAGGACTCCTCCTGCTTGCGGCGGCGCCGGGCGGCGGCCTCGAGGCGGACCTCATCCTCCAGGCGCAGCATCTCGTTCTCGTCGGGTCCGCGAGGCGCCTCCATCGGCACCTGACCCGACACCACCACCGCCTGCTCCGTCTGACCGAAGAGCGACTCCGCCTCGTCCCCGGGGTCCTGCTCGGACAGGGCCGAGGCCTTCGGCCCGGTGCGCTCCGCCGGGGCCGGCATGGCCGGGACGGGGGCCACCACCGCCCGCTCCGTCTGGGCGAACAGATCCTCGGCATCGAGGACGGACTGGAGCTTCCGCCCCTCATCCGTCTTCGGCAGGTCGTCGAAGAGCGAGTGCTCCAGGGCGGAGTTGCGAACGGGCGTGGAGGACTTCTGGACGAGCCCCGGAGGACCGGACCGGGCCGGGGCCGGTTCCGCCGCGGGCTCCTCCACGTCGTCCTTCACCGCGTACCAGGCCTCCGGGCCCGAGGGGGAACGGATGACGGTGGCCACCTGCTCCACGAAGCCGGAGCCGTCCAGGGGGAGGGGCGCCACGGGGGCGGCGCTGCCGGGGACGGGCTCGCCGAGTAGCAGCACGCGTGCCAGCCGCATGTCCGGGTGCTGTCCGAGCTCCTCCAGGACGAGGGGGCCACGCCCGCTCTCCACACTGGGCGCCAGGATGATGAGCGCGGGCAGATGATGGCCGAAGGCGATGAGGGCATCGGCCACGGAGGTGGCGAGGATGACCTCATAGCCCTCGCGCGCGAGCAGCCGGCGCACGGTGGCGATGGTGGCGATGTCGTCGTGGACGAGGAGGACCGATTCGGCCATTGGAAGCGGGCGCGAGTCTACAGCATGGCCGCCGGATCCACGTCGATCGTGACACGCACGGCGGACGGAATGTCCACCAGCTTCGCTTCCAGGCGGGCGAGCAGCGGGGCGAGGGCCGCGTGGGTAGGGGCCTTGAGCAGCAACTGCCACCGGGTGCGGCCCCGGATGCGGGAGATGGGGGCGATGGCGGGCCCCAGCAGGCGGACCCCCCAGGAGGCGGGGGGCATGTTGCGGCCGATGAAGTCCCCGAGGAAGCGGGCCACGCTGGCGGTCTGCTCGGCGCTCTCGCCCTCGAGGCGGACGGCGGCCATCCGCGTGTAGGGCGGCCAGGCGAGCGCCTTGCGCCGTACCAGCTCCCCCTCCGCGAAGCCATCGAAGTCATGGGCGAGCATGCGCTTCACGGGCTCGGCGTCCGGGTTGTACGTCTGCACCAGCACCCGGCCCGGATCCTTCCCGCGCCCGGCGCGGCCGGCCACCTGGGTGAGGAGGTGGAAGGTGCGCTCGGAGGCGCGGAAGTCGGGGATGGCCAGCGAGGTGTCCGCCATCACCACGCACACCAGCGTCACGCCGGGGAAGTCGTGCCCCTTGGCCACCATCTGCGTGCCCACCAGGACGTCGAGCTCCCGGCGGGCGAAGGAGGCGAGCATCTCCGTGAGGCGCTCGGCGCTGGTGGCCGAGTCCCGGTCCAACCGGGCCACGCGGGCCTGGGGAATGCGCTCGGCGACCTCGGCCTCCACGCGCTCGGTGCCGATGCCCATCTTGAGCAGCGGCCCGGTGCACTCACGGCAGTGCTCGGGCACCGGGTGGGCCACGCCACAGTAGTGACACACCAGCCGGTTCTGCGAGCGGTGGTAGGTGAGGCACACGTCGCACTCGGAGCACTTCACCGAGGTGCCGCACACCTCGCAGATGAGGAAGGTGCTGTGGCCGCGGCGGTTGAGGAAGAGGATGACCTGCTGGCCGCGCGCGATGGTCTCCGCCATGGCGTCGAGCAGCGGCGGGGAGAGGATGGGGGCCTCCTCCTGCGCGAGCGGCTCGCGGGGGCGCTCCTGGCGCAGGTCCACCAGTTGGATGGTGGGCATGGGCCGGTCATCGACGCGGTTCTTGAGCT
Organism: Archangium lipolyticum; assembly: GCF_024623785.1. Lineage (NCBI taxonomy): Bacteria > Pseudomonadati > Myxococcota > Myxococcia > Myxococcales > Archangiaceae > Archangium > Archangium lipolyticum. The sequence continues at coordinate 7,649 of NZ_JANKBZ010000035.1, read as the reverse complement.
CCAGCTTGCGGTAGCGGCCGCGGCGGGTGTTCTCCAGCGTCTCCAGCGAGGGCGTGGCCGAGCCGAGCACCACCACGGCCCCGGCCTGCTTGGCGCGCACCACGGCCAGGTCGCGCGCCTGGTAGCGCAGCTTGTCCTCCTGTTTGAAGGAGGGGTCGTGCTCCTCGTCCACCACGACGAGGCCGAGGTTCTCCACGGGGGCGAACACGGCCGAGCGCACCCCCACGGCGATGCGCACCGAGCCCTTGCGCAAGGCCTGCCAGTGGAAGAGGCGCTCGCGGTCCTTGAGGGCCGAGTGCAGCACGGCCACGTCGGCGCCGAAGCGGCTGCGGAAGCGGCCCACGAGCTGGGGCGTGAGGGCGATCTCGGGCACCAGCACGAGGCTGCCCTTGCCGTGCTCGAGCGCACGCTCCACGGCGCGCAGGTACACCTCTGTTTTTCCGCTGCCGGTGACGCCGTGGAGGAGGAAGGGCTGGAAGCCGCCGAGGTCGACGGCGGTGTGGAGCTCCGTCACCGCGGCGGCCTGCTCGGGGGTGAGCTGCTCGGGACGGCCCTGGGCGAGCCCCTCCTTCACGCCCGGAGCGATGACCTCCTCCTCGATGCGGACGAAGCCCCGGTCGACCAGCTTGCGCAGCGTCTCGCGGGCGCCGGGGATGGCATGGGCCACCTCCTCGATGGGGGCGCGGCCACCCACGGCGAGGAGATAGGCGAGCGCGGCGGACTGCGCGGGGGCGCGGCGGAGGACGGCGGGCGCCTCGGGGACGAGCGCCACGGCGAACTCCTGCACGTCGGGCTTCGCCTGCTTCTCCTCCTCGGCCTTGGTGAGACCGGGGGGAAGCGCGCTCTTGATGACCTCGCCGAGCGGGTAGCGGTAGTGCTCGGCGGCGAAGCGCAGGAGCGAGATGAGGTCGGGAGGGAGGGACGGCGAGTCCTCCAGCACCTTCATGATGGGCTTGAGCTTGACGCTCTCGCTCTCGGGAGGAGGCGTGGCGGGCCCGAGGAAGAAGCCGAGCGACATGCTGCGGCCGAAGGGCACGAGGATGCGCTGGCCCGGAGACAGACGGCCGGAGAGCCCCTCGGGGACGACATAGGTGAACTCGCCCCGGACAGGACGGCCGACGGCAACGGAGGCGAGGTTCGAGGAGCTCACGGCGACAGGGGAGCACTGTAGCGGCGGCCTCTGACACCGGTAGTTTTCTGGCCACGGTGCACCCCGTGCTGTCCGCGAATGCACTGGGGGTGATGGAGGCAGAAGGACGGCTTACGCGGAGCCCTGTTTCGTGGTGGGCAACGGGTGCGGTCCCCGGGGGTTCCACACGTACTCCTCGCTGGGCGTCAGCCGCATGTTGGTGAACCCGTGCCGCGCCACGAAGCGCTCGAAGCGCTCGGACACGGTCCAGACTCCCAGCAACCCCCGAGGGTTGAAGATGTCCTCTCCCCGCCAGGTGCCCGGCTCCAGGGTGAAGCTGTAGATGGCATCCAGACCCGAAGAGCGACACTCCTCGCAACGAGGCGGAGTGCCATAACGAATCTGGCTGCGCGAAAGGTCCACCGCCGCATGGCCGAAACAGACTGTAACGATGAAATAGCGAGGGATGTTCAAGGGCTTGGGGCCTCGCCGCCGCCTACGCACCTGGAGCACCTCCACTGGGAGGAAGCCCTCCAACCCCGTCAACCCTTCTTCACGAAAAGCCTGGGCGAACCGCTCGGACACCAGAAGGTCATCTCCACCGGCTTTGATGAAATCCCCGAGTTCCTCGCCATGCAGTACCAGTTCGGCACGATGAGGAGGAAGCCATGGCTTCATCCCAATGACACCGCCGCACCGCGGGCAGCGGGCAGCCTTGCCGAGGTTGTAGGGCTCGACTTTGTCGACCTCGACGTCGTAACGGGAGCAGGCGATGCCCTGCTCCAAGGCGAAGAAACGCGAGGAAGTAGAGGGCTCAGAACCCATGGGGGAACCTCTTGAGCATGTCGGGCCGCCTATATATCTCTCGAAGGAAGGCCTCGAATTGCTGCGGTGTCGCTTCGCGGAAGCGCTCGAGCCAGGAGATGACCTCCGCATCCACTTTCCGGTGCCAGTCCTGGTAGCCACAATGGGACTTCTCATCCACGGCCCGGGTGACGAAGCGTGGATCGCGCGGCTTGTAATGGCCGCTCAACGTTTCATGCCTTTCCAACGCCTCGGCGATGGGCCGGGAGATGGCGTGGTGCAACTGCCCCTTGCACTCGGGGGGCTCGGGCGAGGCGGGGGATGACTCGCCCTCGACCTTGACCTCCTTGGCCGCTTTCTGTGCTGCCTCCAGCGCCGCCGCGGCCTGCGCCGCTGATTCCAACTTCTTGGCCAGCTCCGGGTTGATCTGCCGCAGCGCCTCGCAACCGCTGCCGATTCCCTGCCGGCAGGAGCACATCACCGTCGTCTCGAACCCCTCGCACGGCACCTGCGCGAGCAGCACCAACAAGATCGCGAGCATCTGGCTCCTCCGAGGCAATTACTTGGGGCCCGGCAGGATACTACCCCGTGCTCATGCCGAGCCCTGTCTGGTGGTGGGCAACGGGTGCGGACCCCGGGGGTTCCACACGTACTCCTCGCTGGGCGTCAGCCGCATGTTGGTGAACCCGTGCCGCGCCACGAAGCGCTCGAAGCGCTCGGACACGGTCAGGACGCCCTGGAGGCCTCGGGGGTGGAAGATGTCCTCCGACTGCCAGGTGCCCGGCTCCAGAGTGAAGCCGTGGATGGCATCAATGCCCTCGCAGCGGCACTCCTCGCAGGTGGGAGTCTGCCCGTAATGGACGCGGCTGCACGAAAGGTCCACCGCCGCGCGACCGAAGCAGACCCTGACCATGAAGTAGCGTGGAATGCTGGAAGGAATGGGGCCTCGCCGCTTCCTGCGCACCCGGACCACCTCTACCGGGTGGAAGCCCTCCAGACCCGTGAGCCCCTCTTCTCGGAAGGCCTGGGCGAACCGCTCAGAGAAGAGAAGGTCATTGCCCAAGACCTTGATGAAATCCCCAAGCTCCTCGCCGTGCAGAACCAGCTCAGCACGGTGAGGAGGAAGCCACGGCTTCATCCCGATGGGCTCTCCGCACAGTGGGCAACGGGGCCCTTTTCCGATGTTGCGGGGCTCGGCCTCTTCGACGTCGACATCGTATCGGGACCCAAGAACACCTTCTTCCAGAACGAAGAAGTGTGGGGACGTAGAGGACTCAGAACCCATGAGGAAACCTCTTGAGCATATCGGGCCGCCTGTAGAGTTCCCGAAGGAAAGCCTCGAACTGCTTTGGTGTTGCCTTGGTGTAGCGCTCAAGCCATGCGATGACCTCCTTGTCCACTTTGCGGTGCCAGTCCTGGTAGCCACAATGGGACTTCTCATCCACGGCCCGGGTGACGAAGCGTGGATCGCGCGGCTTGTAATGGCCGCTCAACGTTTCATGCCTTTCCAACGCCTCGGCGATGGGCCGGAAGATGACGTGGTGCAACTGCCCCTTGCACTCGGGGGGCTCGGGCGAGGCGGGGGATGACTCGCCCTCGACCTTGACCTCCTTGGCCGCTTTCTGTGCCGCCTCCAGCGCCGCCGCGGCCTGCGCCGCTGCTTCCAGCTTCTTGGCCAGCTCCGGGTTGATCTGCCGCAGCGCCTCGCAACCGCTGCCGATTCCCTGCCGGCAGGAGCACACCACCGTCGTCTCGAACCCCTCGCACGGCACCTGCGCGAGCAGCACCAACAAGATCGCGAGCATCTGGCTCCCTCCCGGCCATTTCCTTGGGGCCCGGCAGGATACCACCCAGCAGGCGAGACTCCCCGTCCTGAGCGCCGCCCCAAGCCAAAAGCGGCCCTTGCCATGGAAGGAACCGGTGGAGATGATTCCGTGGGTAGACTCATCCGACATGACTGGACATGTCACACAAAAGGAGAGCATCTCCTATGGGAGCCGTTCTCACGGACTACGTGGCCCGCACACGGCAAGCCGTCGACTGGTACTGGAAGGCACTCAATCAGCCCACCAGCCGGATGGAGGGTTTCCATGCGCTCGTAAGCCGGATTGTCGCGGACAACGACCTGCCGAATGCCCGTGTCCACACGAGCCATGAGATGAAGCTCCCCGGCTTCTTCACGCCCGCCCGAAAATGGGACATGGTTGTGATGCATGAGGGAAGGCTCGTGGCGGCCCTTGGCATCAGGGCGTGGGCAGGTCCACCGTCGGAGCACGGCCTCGTCGCCATGGCCGAGGAAGCCATCTGCACGGGCAAGGAGATGGATACCCTGTCCCGGCAACAGGCATTCGGCTCAGGGCTCCGTCCCTGGTTCGGCTGGCTGGTTCTCCTGAAGGACAGCCCCGCCATCACACAGCCAGCGCCCGCGACCGCGACCTTCTTCCGGCTCCTCCCCGAGTACCGCAACAGTTCCCAGGCCGAGCGGTGTGAACGGCTTCTGCGCGAACTCGAGCGCCACCGGCTTTTCGACGCCTGCTCGCTCCTCCTGTGCAACGAGGAGCGGAAACAGCCCGGCTACTACCGTGAGCCCACGCGCGATCTCGGTATCAAGCGGTTCCTCACGCATCTGGCCGGCCATACCAGCGTGTTCGCGGCGTGTCGCTGACAGGAGGCCCGGCGTTCGTCACTCGGGCCGCTCGAAGCGGCGCGTCACCGTCATGGGGGCCTGCCTGCTGATGCTGAAGGTGCCCGGCTGCGTCCCCGGCTCCTTCCAGTATCCCCCCTGCTCGTCGAAGCCGAGCACCATGCACACCGGCATCTTCGCACCGTTGGGCAGTTCCGCCCGGGTCCAGTAGGTGTGGACCTTGTCTCCGCCCGTCCACATGAACCCGTACAGCTTCGTGCCCAGTGGCAGCAGGTCGACCGCATCCATATCTCGGATGCCGCTCACGATGGGCCCCGCGCGGAAATCGTCGAACTGGCTCAGCGCACCCGGCCGGTTGATGTCGAGCGTGACATAGCCCTGTGTGCCCGGTCCGAAGCCCCTGATGCTCATGGCGGCGAGCGCCTCCTGGGGACAATCCTGGGGCCAGGTGGGGCTCACCGGCACGCTGGCGCACCCGGCCGACACCAGACACACAGCCGCAGCGAGCGACTTCATGAAGTCCATGTCCAGCGAGGAGGGCACTACCTCGGGAGCCGACGAGGAGCTGGCAAGAGTCTTCGCTTCACACATGAGGGGGTCTTCCTGTGTCAGGTGATTGAACTCGGAGGGTAGAGCGACCCCGCCACCCTCCGCGGGCTGCCCGCCGCGAGAGCAGGTGACGAGCCCCGTAGCAAACACGACCAACGGGACCGCCACCAGGACGAACGCCCCCCGATGACCCACCAGCCACCGGCGCACGAGCGCTCCGCTCATCCCTTCCGCGTGGGTATCCATATCAGCGCGACTCCTCCACCCGCACACTTCGGATTCCACCCGCCTCCCGCACCTCCAGGAGCACGGGCACACCCGCCGCCTCCACCGACTCCAACACCACCAGCCCGGTGCCCCCTGGCTCGATGGGAGCCGCCATGCTCACCGTCCATCCACTGCCTTCCTGGCTCACCTCACCCGCCACCGGCAAACGCACGACCTCCGAGGCAAACCAGGGCCTCGCTCCCACATTGAGCACGATGAAGGTGATGGCCCGCCCATGAGCCGCCCGGTAGTCCCACGCGGTATTCGCGAGCACCCCGCGCCCAACGGTTCTGCCCCGGAACATGCCGGCGGTGATGCCGGACTTGCCCATCACGCCCGAGAACACCAAGCGGGAGAACGGGCCATCTTCGCGCCGGGAGGATGCGACCTCCGGCTCCAGTTCCGGCCGGACCGAACGCGGGCGCAGTTCCACGTCCACCCGCGCGTCCACTTCACCGGGATGCGAGACGAGCTGGAAGACCAATCGGGTGCGCGCCGGGCCCTGCGCGAGGACCACCTCCATCTGTAGCTTCTCGTCGGAGGCCAATTCCCGCCGCGGTTCGAGCAAGAGGGAGTGCCCGGCCACGTCCACCCAGACGAGGCGCCCTGGCCCCTCATGACTCACCTCGACGTGCACCACCTCCGCGTCGAAGCGCATGACGGTGGGGAGGCCTGGGGCAACCCGCAGCTCTGGCTCACGTCCAACGGGTACACGGGAGAGTACGAGTTGCTGCTCGCGGCGCACACGGACCCCGGGCGGCTGCTGGGCCTGGGCGATGGTGGCGCAGACGAGCAGAGCCGTCGCGGCGGCGAGGTGAAGACGAAGTGGCATGCGCATGACCTTCACGGTTCATGCGTATAACATGACCTGAGCCGTCCAGTACCAGGGCCTCGAACACCTCTGTCGGGCGGACCGCGCGAACAGTGCTACGGAAGCGCGTAGGAGTACGTGATGGAAGCGATGTCGAGGGTGCCGCTATCAACATCCCACGGGTCACTCACCCGCTCCTCACCACCTTCGACAATCATCTCTCCATTCACCTCGCGGACCCGCATGGAGTGAAACACATACAAGACCATCTTGTCTCTGTTTCGCCTTGCGAACTCAACCTCATTACGAGTCAGAAGGATACGGGAGCCGACTGTTTTCGTGCCCTTTACTTCGACGAAAAGTTCGCGTTCCCCGTCCTGCACGTGAAGGTCGAAAGACTTCTGGCGCGAGACATCCACAATTTTGGTGAAACCAGCCTTCTGAAAGTACGCCCTGGCCCGCTCCATGGCATGGCGCTCGATTTCCATGCGGACCCGAGAATCGGAAGAGAACCCCTGTCCCGAGGACCTGCTGGCCTCGGCGGCCACGGGAAGCTCCATGGGCTCTGCCACCAGTTCCACGGATGGAGGAGGATTGGAATCCAGAACCCACGCGGTCCAACTCTTGGGGGCTCCGCGCAGGGCTTCCTCGGGGCTCCCTGCCCATCTGCGTGAGTGCAACCACGAGACCGGAACGGAATCCATGCCAAGAATGCGGAGCTGACAACGATAGTTGGCAACACGCCGGCCTTTCTCCTCGAAATGGCCCAGCGACAGCGCCGTCATCTCGCAGAGTCCCGTAAAGGTGACCCAGCCACTCTCGTATTTCACGAAGTGGAGGATCGGCGGCAACACATCCCTCTTGCCAGCTTTGACTGCCTTCCAGACCCTTTCGAGAACACGGTTGCCAGGGAAGTCGGTGACGCGCCGCTCTGAGTGCAGCTTCGCATCACCCCAATAGGTAATCGTCTCGTTATCCCAGTCGAGCTCATCATTCCAGGGGTTGTAGCTCCCTCCCGTGGTCGACTTCTTCGTCACCAACACCAGGAGGGAGGGGAGCTTCGTGAACGCTGGCTTCGAGAGATACTGGAGCGGTCGAATCCCCGGGGAGTTCGGCATCCCACTGCGCGGAAGATTGATCCAGCGCATGAACTGGTCGTCAGGATCCTTTGGGACTCCCTTGTCCCGATAATCCTGATCCGGGCTGAAGGACTCTTGTCCTGGCTTGAAGAGCACGTCCCTGGCCATGTTCCTGAAGGAAACCGGCCATGACCTTAGCCCGACCCGCCAGTGCCGCAAACCCGCTTAGAACCCATAGGGCTGAGCCATCCCCTCATTTTAGCAGGGGAGCAAGGGAGCGGTGTGTAGGCTGAGTGGTGCGAAAAGTAGGACGGGCGCTATTACTTCTGCGGTCATGCGCAAGCCACGCCTCAATGACCAGCAGGT
>NZ_JANKBZ010000034.1 GCF_024623785.1 Archangium lipolyticum | reverse complement strand
CCGGTTCGATGAGCGGCGTGGAGGAAACGGACCGTGGGTGAGACTCGGCGAGAAGGCGAGCGAGAGCGGACCTTCGCAGCAGGCGCCGACGAGCCCGAGCGGCACCGCGCCTCCCGTCGACTCTACCCCTCCAGCGCGGATTCAGGGGGTACCAAGAGGGACGGCACGGCACGAGACGGGATGACGACCCTAATAAAATCAAGGCGATAGCGGGTAACTGCGCGTCCTGCTTAGGTTTTTCTATCGCCTTGCTTAGAGTTCGATCCCCGGCTCGTGCATCCCGCTCCCCCGGCGGGCGGGCAGGTGGGTATCGAACACTGGGGGCCCCTCGCGGGCATGGGGCTGCTCCCTGTCGCTGTTCGATGAAGTGCGTGCTTGCGTCGGCGGAGGAAGTCGGTTACTTACCCACCCGCTGCTGCTGCCTCTGCGCGATTAGCTCAGCTGGATAGAGCGTTGGCCTCCGGAGCCAAAGGCCGCAGGTTCGAATCCTGCATCGCGCGCAAGTTGAAGGGCCTGGAATCCTTGGGGAAATCCCCCGATGGTTCCAGGCCCTTCGCTTTTACGGCAGGTGGAGCTCGGACTGGACGTACGGCAGCCCGGCGGTGATGCCATGGGCCCGGCAGTAGTCCAGCAGCTTGCGCGACTCCACCAGCTGCGGCGAGTTCTCGTGGTAGCCCATCACCATCACGTGGCCCATCCACGGCTCTCGGCCCATCGCGTAGATGTAGACCTGACCCGGCTTGAGCCGCCGGACGATCTCGATGGCTCGCTCGGCGTTGGAGCCATTGAGCCTCCGCGACTGGTCCATCTTGCGCGGCAGCGGCGTGGTGAGCAGTGGGCCGTACATCCAGCTCAGCGGCCCTCCCTCGGACTCCATGCCCAGGAACATCACGTCGATGTCTCCCACCAGGGCGTGGATGTGGTCGTACAGTCGCGGCTCCAGCGCGTTCGAGTCCGCCGCCATCAGCAGCGACTTGCCCTCGAGCTGGACCAGGTGGGCCATCTTCGCCTGGATGTTCAGGTCCCCGTGCTCGCCGATGAAGGGCAGGCCGGTGATGCTGCCTCCCGGCACCTCGATGGACTCCATCTCGCTGAGCGCCACCACCCGGCGGAAGCCCGTGTGCTGGAGCATCAGCTTGAGCGAGGGGTCCGCCAGCCCTCCGCCGCTGCTCGCGGGCACCACCAGTGTGCCGATGCGCGTGCGCAGCTGGAGCAGCGGCTCGAACATCAAGTGGTCGGCGTGACCGTGGGTAATCAGGGCGTAGTCGATGTGCTCGGGCAGGTCCGCGTAGGTGTAGCGCGGCAGATCCGTGGGGAAGTCGTAGCTGATGACCGGATCCGTCAGGATGCTCACCTCGCGCGTCTCGATGAGCACGCACGCGTGGCCGAAGTAGCGGATGCGCACCCCCGGGCTGTCGTACCGGGGGGCCGGACGCGGCGCCTCCTCGGTGAAGAAGGTGGAGAAGAGCTCCGCGTCCTTGCCCTGGATGCCGAGCGCCTCGCGCACCGGCTCCACCTCGCCCGGCGTGCGCCGCATGGCGAAGAGCCGATCAATGGCCTCGTGGCGGTAGGGCACGTGCACGTGGACGCTCCCATCCTCCGTGTCCAGCCGCGGCGTGCTGAAGACGTACGGCCGCGCGTCCTTGTGGATGAGCCGCATCGCCAGGCTCTGCGACGGCTCCTTGTAGTGCGGACCACGGTAGAGCAGCGATTCGAAGAAGCGGGGCGAGGCCCGGTTGTTCAGGTCGTACGTCAGCTCCACGTAACCCTGGAGGATGTCCGGCACCTTCTTGTACAGCTCCTCCAGCGAGAAGCCGTTGGCCGTGAGCAGCAGTTTGTCCAGCTCCGCCACCGCCTGGGCGAACCGCAGCGACGAGGCCTGCTCCCGCAGCGTGCGCTGCAGCAACTCCTGGATGTCCCTGGCCCGCTCCACGCCGTAGTTGATGTACGGCCCCCCCATCAGCGCCGGGCTCTTCAGTGCCGCCACGTGGATGGCCGGATTGGCCACGAACGACTCCATGATCTTCACATGGTGGTTGGCCACGAAGAGCGGTGCCGTCGCGGGCGAGATCAGGAACCACCACGCGTACCACTGGTTGTAGAGCGGCTCGGCGACGACGTTCTGCTTCAGGTAGCGCACGGGCTGGGACATCTCGGTTCCTCACATCACGGATGAACCGGGGATTATTTCGTATTCGATGGAAACTGAATACTCCCACCGCGACACGGGGTGGGCCCTGTTCAGCCCTCGGATGCCTCTCGGGGGGGCAGGTGGATGCGCACCGAGCGCACCCGGCGCTGGCTCGCGTCGAGCACCTCCAACACCGTCCCGTCCTCCAGCGTCAGCTTCGTGCCCTTCTCGGGGATGGTCCCCGCCTTCACCGTGCACAGGCCTCCCACCGTCGACCAGCCCTGGCCTTCTTCCAGCTCCAGTCCCAGCTCCCGGTTCACGTCCCGGATGGCCGCCGTGCCCTGCACCACCGCGGAGGTGGGGCTCTCGCGCCGGAGGAGCTCCTCGGGCGCCTCGAGCTCGCTGGCGATCTCCCCCACCAGCTCCTCGACCAGGTCCTCCACCGTCACCAGCCCCGCCACGCCTCCCCGCTCATCCACCACGATGCCCAGTTGCATCCGCCGCCGTTGCAGCTCCTTCAGTGCGTCGATGGCCCTCATCGACTCGAAGGCGAACCAGGGCGGCCGCATCACGTCCTCCAGGACGATCAGCTGGCTTTCCCAGGCGATTCCCAGCAGATCCTTCGCGATGACGTAGCCCACCACGTTGTCGAGCGACCCCTCGTACACGGGCATCCGCGAATGCCCGTGCTCCAGCAGCACCTGTTTGATCTCCTCCGGGCTCGCATGCCGGCGCAGCGCCACCATGCGGCTGCGCGGCACCATCACCGCCGACAGGGGGATGTTCCCCAGCTCGAAGGCCCGCGAGGCGATCTCTCCCGCCTTCGGATCCAACGAGCCCGCCTTCGCCGCCTCCTCCACGAGCTGCATCAGCTCGTCCGGTGACAGGCGCGACTCGGTGAAGGTGGTCCGGTCCCCGAAGAAGCGCAGCAGGAGGTTGGAGCTGGCCGTGAGGAACCAGACCAGTGGCTGCATCAGCCAGGCCAGTCCCTTCAAGGGGCGGGCGATGAACAGCGCATAGCCCTCGGAGAAGCGCAGGGCCAGGGACTTGGGCACCAGCTCGCCCAGCACCAGCGAGAGATAGGACACCAGTCCCACCACCAGCGCGAAGGCCAGCCGCTCCGCGAGCGCCTCCTCCACCCCCAACTGTGTCAGGGGCCCGATGAGCCGCTGGGCGATGGAGGCTCCACCGAAGGCCGCCGCGGAGGCGCCCACCACCGTGATGCCGATCTGCACCGTGGCCAGGAAGCGCTCGGGGTCGTCCCGCAGGGCCTGTACCGCTCCGGCCGCGCGGCTGCCCTCGTCGAGCAGCTCCCGCAGCCGCGTCTTGCGCACCGACAACAGGGCGAGCTCCGCCCCGGAGAAGACCCCGTTGGCCAGGATCAGCAACAGGATGATGACGAGTTCGGTCGCGATGGCCGCATGCCCTCCAGTCACCGTCTATAGCAGCCGGAGCCGCGTACGGAGCCCGGAAACCTACCTTGGCGCCTCAGGCGTCCAGTGATTGGAGCAGGAGCGAGAGCTGGTCCCGGCTGGCTCCCTTGGGCAGGTAGTAGTGCGGACCAGAGCGGAGCGCGCCGCCTACCTCCTGCGCCGCGGCGGCCGTCAGGAACACCACCCGGGGCGGATTGCCGTTGCGGGGCATCCGTTCCACCACCTCGAAGCCATTCATCCCGGGCATGTTCAGGTCCAGGAGCATCACGCCGTAGCGCTGCCGCGACAACGAGTCCAGTGCCTCCTGGCCATTCGCGGCCTCGATGGCCTCGTAGCCGAGATCCTCGAGGCACAGCCGGAGGAACTCCCTCCAGTCGGCGTCATCGTCGACGACCAGAACCTTGCGTGTGTCGTCCGCGGTTGCCCTTCGCCCCAAGTGGCCTCCTTGTACGTGGGGACAACCCTTCAAGGGGAACGTGCCATCCAGCCAGGAAGCAAGGCCGCCTGGAGGGTAGGGGAGGGGCCTTGGATCAGACGAGCGACATGGTCAGCTGGCTGGCCAGGTACTGAAGAGCGGGCAGGACGTTGGGGGCCGAGCGCTTGCGAGCCGGGGGCAGGGACATCCCCTGCCACTCGGGCTCACCGACCAGCCGGCCGGCCGCATGCTGGAAGAGCCGGAAGCGGCCGAGCTCGATGGAGCTGCCCGAGTTGTAGATGCGCAGTCCGCGGCCCTGGAAGTGGCCCAGATCGAACTCGCGCGGTACGTGCCGGTGCCCGTGGAGGATGAGATCGCACCGGCCCTGGGCCCGGCGGACGAGCTCGGCGCCCAGCGCCAGCTCCGAGGCGTGCGGCCAGCCCATGCGCGTGGCGAGGCGCTCCGGGAAGCTCTCCTCCGGCAGTGGTAGCACGTGGTGGTGCAGCAGCACCGCGGTGAGCGCGCCCGTGGGCGCTGCGCACAGGGCCGCGTCCACCTCGTCCAGCACCGCCGGGGTCAGCTCGCCGTGGCAGGCGAAGTAGTTGCGGTTGTGCGGGCCCGTGGAGTCCACGCACACCAGGTAGAGACCCTCGTGCCGCTCCACCCGCACCTTCCGGCCGTTCATCCACTGGCCGCCGGCGTCCTCGCCCGTGCGGTCATGGTTGCCGGGGATGAAGGAGAGCCGCCCGGCGTCGATCAGTGGAGCGAAGAGCTCGCGGAAGCGCCGGTACTCGCTCCGGCTTCCCTGGTGGGTCAGGTCTCCCGTCACCACCACGTGGTCCACGCGCTCGGCGAGGAGGGTCTCCACGAGCGCGGTGGCCGTCGCGTCACTCTCGCGGGTGAGGTCCAGATGCAGGTCCGACAGATGAGCCAGCTTGCGGATGAGCATGTGCCTCTGAGATACCCACCCGCTGAAACACGGCCATGTCCCCCGGGTGAACCTTTCGAGTGGGCCCGGTGACTTCGCGGTGAACCTGTCAGCCGGCGAGCAGCTCCTCGGTGGGCTCGGGCTCGGACGTGGCGAGAGACCCCGGCATCGCGGGCGTGGGCGCCACCAGCTTCGAGCCGGGCAGCACTCGCAGCTTGTTGCCGCGCCAGTCCACCGAGCGCGCGAAGAGCCCGTTCGTCCAGGCCATGAAGAGCAGCAGGTCCTTGAGCAGCACCGCAGGCACCACCCGCCAGGAGGTGGTCTGCCCGGGCCGCGACAGGTGGAAGATCGTCACGTCGTGCGCCAGCTTCGCCAGCACCACCGTGCCCACCACGCCCAGGGCCCGCGCCGACGGCTCCAGCAGCGCGCCGAGCAGCGCCCAGGGCAGGGGGTTGAGCAGCGACTGGGCCAGGTACACCGGCGTGGGGATGCAGGTGTGGTGGATGATGCTCCAGCGCACGTAGCGCTTGAGGAAGGCCGTCACGCTCTTCTCGAGCGACACGTTGTAGACGGGCGAGCGCGCCACCACGGCACGCTTGCCCAGCCGCCGCGTCACCCACCGGCCGATGACGAAGTCCTCCGCCAGCACGTTGCGCACCGTGTAGAAGCCCCCCAGGGACTCCACGTCCTCGCGGCGCAGCGCCATGGACTTGCCCACCACGATGTCCTGATCGACGGCCTGCTTGGCGGCGATCTGCCCCGCGCCCGTCGTGGTGCTCTGGTACAGGTTGTCCATCAGCGAGCCCAGCGTCCGCTCGCCCACGCCGCTCACCGGGTGCGAGATGCAGCCCACCTCCGGGTCCTCGAAGGTGCGGGAGATCTCCTCCAGGTAGTCCGGCTCCACGCGCGTGTTGGAGTCGCTGATGACGAAGATGTCGTAACGGGCCACGCCCGCCAGGGTGATGAGCTGGTTCACCTTGGGGTTGAGGCCGGGCTCACCGTGCTGCAGCTCCAGCTTCATGATGTGCGGCCAGCGCGCCACCGCCGCTCGCGCCACCGCGTAGGCGGGATCCCGCGTGTCCTTCACCCCGAGGATGACCTCATAGGCCGGATAGTCGAGCGTGGCGAAGCAGGCGAGGTTGGCCTCAAGGTCATCATCCACACCACACAGGGGCTTGAGGATGGAGATGCCCTTCGGCGCGCCACCGGACACCGGAGAGCCCACTCGGGGGCGGCTCCGCCGGTAGCGCAGCACACAGAAGAGCTGCGCTCCCAGGGCGACGATTCCGACGACGGCGGCGGCGAGCAGGGCCAGGCTGATCGCGTGGAGCATGGGGGGGCTTTCTCCTGAGCAGGGGCGCGTTCATCGCGCGTCCTACCCGGGACGTTAGGAAAGCCCCGCGACTCCACCGCGACGGTCCGGCGTCACCCGGGAGAACTCTTGGTGACGGGACCGTGAACCTCTTGCCCGCTCAGGAGGCCGTCGTCAGGTTCCGGCTGCGCGGATGGCGGATGTCCGTGCCGCGCACCATGTAGATGACCATCTCCGCCACGTTGGTGGCGTGGTCTCCAATGCGCTCGAGGTGCTTGGCGATGAACATCAGCGCCGTGGCGCGGCGGATGTTCCTCGAGTCCTCCATCATGTAGCCGAGCAGCTCGTTGAAGATCTTCAGGTAGAGGACGTCCAGGTGGTCGTCCTCCTTGCGCACCTCTTCCGCCTTGGCCGGATCCGAGGACACGAAGGCATCCAGCGCCTTCTTCACCTGCTGCTGGGCCAGCTCGGCCAGCCGCGGCGTGTCCACGTAGGCCTTGAGCGGCGGCGCCTCGTTCAGATCCTTGGCCCGCTCGGCGATGTTCACCGCCAGGTCGCCGATGCGCTCCAGGTCGGTGACGATCTTCAGCGCGGTGGTGATGAGGCGCAGATCGCTCGCGGCTGGCTGGCGCAGCGCGAGGATGCGGCGGCACGTCTCGTCGACCTCCACCTCCAGGCGGTTGACCTCCTTGTCCGCCTGGATGACCTTCTCGGCGAGCGCGGAATCCCGCTCGGTGAGCGCGCGCACGCTGTCCGCGATGTGCGCTTCCACCTTGGCGCCCATGCCCAGCAGCTTCTCGCGCAGATCCCTCAGATCCGCCTCGAATGCCTTGTCCGTATGTGTCGATGGCATGTCCGCTTCCCTCGCTCCTACCCGAACTTCCCGGTGACGTAGTCCTCGGTGCGCTTCTCACGAGGGTTGGTGAAGATCTGCTCGGTGGGGCCGCACTCCACCAGCTCGCCCATGTAGAAGAAGGCCGTGCGGTCGCTCACCCGCGCCGCCTGCTGCATGCTGTGCGTGACGATGGCGATGGTGTAGCGCTCCTTCAGCTCGTGGATGAGCTCCTCGATCTTCGCCGTGGCGATGGGATCCAACGCGCTGGCGGGCTCGTCCATCAGCAGCACCTCGGGCTCGATGGCCAGGGCGCGCGCGATGCACAGGCGCTGCTGCTGGCCGCCGGACAGGCTCATGGCGCTGTCGTTGAGCCGGTCCTTCACCTCTTCCCAGAGCGCCGCCCCCTTGAGCGACTTCTCCACGCGCGCGGCGATGTCCGCCTTGTCCTTCATCCCTCCCACGCGCAGGCCGTAGGCCACGTTCTCGAAGATCGTCTTCGGGAAGGGGTTGGACTTCTGGAAGACCATGCCCACGCGGCGGCGCAGATCCACCACGTCCACGTTGCGGTCATGGATGCTCGTGCCGTCCAGCAGCACGGTGCCCTCGTGGCTGGCACCCGGGATGAGATCGTTCATCCGGTTGAGCGAGCGCAGGAAGGTGGACTTGCCGCAGCCGGAGGGGCCGATGAGCGCCGTTACCTGGTGCTCGAGCAGGGGAATGCTCACCGACTTCACCGCCACCTTGGTGCCGTAGCGGAGGGTAAGCTCGCGCGCCTCCATCTTGATGCGCGCGGGAGCAGCGGAAGAAAGGGACATGGCTCGGTGTCAGTGGGCCGCGGAGGCGCGCCGGCGGGTGCGGGCGCGGATGAGCACCGCGACGAGGTTGAGGGCGAAGGTGAGCGCGAGCAGCACCAGCACCGTGGCGTACAACAGCGGGCGCGTGGCCTCCACATCCGGTGACTGCGTGGCCAGCACGTAGGTGTGATAGCCCAGGTGCATGAACTGGGCGTTGAGCTTGCTGGGCAGGTCGGGCAGGAAGTAGGCGGCACCGGTGAAGAGGATGGGCGCCACCTCGCCCGCGCCGCGGGACACCGCCAGCACGGCACCGGTGAGGATGCCCGGCAGCGCGCCCGGCAGCACCACCCGCGCCAGCGTCTGGGAGCGGGTAGCCCCCAGCGCCAGGCTCGCCGTGCGGTGGTCCATCGGCACCGCGCGCAGCGCCTCCTCGGTGGAGACGATGACCACCGGCAGCGTCAGCACCGCCAGGGTGAGCGAGGCCCAGAGGATGCCCGGCTGGCCCCAGTGCAGCTCCTGGTAGCCCAGCGCCCGGTCCATGCTCCCGCCCACGAAGTGGATGAAGAAGCCCAGGCCGAACAGCCCGAAGACGATCGACGGCACGCCCGCCAGATTGACCACCGCCAGCCGCACCGCGCGCGCCAGGAGTGAGCTCGGGGGCGCGTACTCGTGCAGGTACACCGCCGTGAGCACGCCCACCGGCATCACCGCCAGCGTCATCAGCAGGGTGAGCGCCGCCGTCCCGTAGAGGGCGGGGAAGATACCGCCACCCATCATTCCATCGGAGGGCGGCTCGCTGAGGAACTGCCAGGTGATGTTCCCGAATCCGCCTCGCATCGCGTCGAAAAGGATGATGGCCAGGATGGCCACGATGAGCAGCGCGGCGAAGCCGGTGAGAGACGTGAGTGCTCCGCCCACGATCCGGCGCATGGTGTTCTTCATGCTCCCGCTCCCGACAGCCGCTTGATGACCCGGCGCGTCCAGACGTTCGCCAGCATGTTGAGGACGAAGGTGAAGAGGAAGAGCTCGACTCCGATGAAGAACAGGAGCGAGTAGTGCGGGCTGCCCACCACCACCTCGCCCATCTCCGCGGCGATGGTGGCGGACATGGAGCGCACCGAGTCCGCGAAGTTCCACGACACGATGGCCGCGTTGCCCGAGGCCATCAGGACGATCATCGTCTCACCGATGGCGCGGCCGAAGCCCAGCACGCACGCGGCGAGGATGCCCGGGGCCGCCGCCGGCAGCACCACCTTCCAGGCCGTCTCCCAGGGCGTGGCGCCCAGTGCGAGCGACGCCTCGCGGTAGCTGCGCGGCACCGCGGTGAGCGCGTCCTCGGCCACGGTGAAGATGACGGGGACGATCGCCAGCGACAGGCCCAGCCCCGCGACGACCGCGTTGAGCCGGGACGTGAGCCCGAAGGTGTCCTGGAGGAAGGAGGCCAGCACCATCAGGGCGAAGAAGCCCAGCACCACCGAGGGAATGCCCGCCAGCAACTCGATGGTGGGCTTGAGGATCTCCCTCATCCGCCGGGGGGCGAACTCGGCGGCGAACAGCGCGCCCGCCACGCCCACCGGCACCGCCACCACCATCGACACCAGCGTCGTCTTCAGCGTGCCGATGAAGAGCGGAATCATGCTCACCTTCGGCACCGAGGACACCGGCTGCCACACGAAGGCGGCCGGCTTGCCGGCGCGCACCACCTGCGGCAGGAACATCTTCGACAGGCTGGCCTCCTCGCGGGCGTGGGCGTCCAGGAAGATCGCCAGCGCCTCCTTCGCGATGAAGACCAGGATCAGCACCAGCGCCGCGATTCCCGTGAAGGCCATCGCCGTGATGAAGCCGGCGATGACCTTCTCCCGGATCTGCCTCCGCCGGGCGACGGAGGAGAGTCGCGGCGCCACGGTTGCCGTTTCCACGAGCCCCTCACTCTGCATGGCCGCTTGTCTATCCACGTTGTCCTCGGGGTTCGTGTGACAATCTCGTGACGCCTGCTGCCCTGGGGTCCTACTTCACCGGGAAGTAGCCAACCTTGGTGACGAGCGCCTGGCCCTCGGGGGACAGGACGAAGTCGATGAAGGCCTTGGCATCCGCGGCCGGCTTGTTGCGCAGGTAGAAGTAGAGGTCGCGCGAGAGCGGGTACTTGCCGGTCTTGATGTTCTCCGCGGAGGGAGCGATCGCCTCGTTGCCCTTCTTGATCTTCAGCTCCTTGATGCCCTTGGCGTAGGCGGAGCCGCCGTAGCCGATGCCGTTCTTCTCCTTGGACACCGCGTTCACCACCGCGGCCGTGCCGGGCAGCGTCTGGGCGCTGGAGGTGTAGTCGTCGCCGTTGAGGAGGTTGTCCTTGACGAACACGTAGGTGCCCGAGGAGTTCTCACGCGAGTAGACGATGATGGGCGCGTCCGGGCCGCCCACTTCCTTCCAGTTGGTGATGTCGCCCAGGTAGATGCCCTTGAGCTGCTCCTGGGTGAGGGCGTCCACCTTGTTGCCCTCGTTGACGTAGAAGGTCACACCGTCCTTGGCCACGGAGATCTCCGTGCCGGTGGTGTTGAAGCGGGTGCGCAGCTTCTCGCCCTCCGCCTCCTTCATGGGGCGGCTGGACATGGCGATGTCCGTGGTGCCGTTGATGAGCGCCGACAGGCCGACGCCCGAGCCGCCACCCGTCACCTGCAGCTTGGTGTTGGGGTTCTTCTTCATGAACTCCTCGGCCCAGCGCTGGCCGAGGATGACCATGGTGTCGGAGCCCTTGACGGTGACGGTACCCGCGCGAGCCGCGCCCGGGAGGGCGAGCAGCAGCACCGCGGCGATCGAGGCGATGAAGTTCTTCATGAGGGATGTCTCCTTGCGATTCCGGGAAAGGTAGGGCTGCTGTCTAGTAGCGGGCCTGCAACTGGGCGGTGAGCAGGTTGTCGCGCGGGTCCTTCACGCCCGCGACGGTCGCCGTCATGGGGTGCTCATAGGTGACGGAGAGCTTCAGGTTCTCACCGAAGTAGTGGATGGCGGTGGCGCCGATGGTGCCGATGGCGTTGGTGCCGGCCGGGCGATCCGAGCCCGGTGCGGCGGCGGTGGCCGGGATACCGGTGGCAGCATCGAAGTAGTCGTAGCGCACGGCCACCGCGTTGGTGAGGCCGATGTTCTGCACCAGCAGCGCGTACCAGCCGCTGGCCTGGCGGTCGAGCAGCTCGGCGCCATTGCTCACGTACGTCTTGCCCTTGATGTACTCACCCTTGATGGCGGTGGCGCCGATGGGCAGGAAGTCCAGGTAGACCTGGAGGTCCGCACCGACGCGGCTGCGCTCGTGGGCGTGCCGGTACGTCTCACCGGCACCCCGGCCCATGGTGTGGCCGTACCAGCCGGAGACGCCGCCGGAGATCCACTTCAAGTCGAACCCGGCGCGGCCGACGAAGTCCTTCTCCTTGTCGTTGTCGACGCCGACGGAGCCCGGGTAGCTCATGCCGTTGCCGTCGAAGAGGCCGACGCCCAGGCGGAAGAAGCCGAACTTGCCCGCGTACTTGACGCCGCGGTCCCGCTCGTCGGGGAGGAAGGCGCGGACCACGCGGGTGCGCTCGGGGAACTCACGGTCGCTGGAGGACTGCACCGACTCGTAGCCGAACGGCCACTTCATCTGGCCCAGCGTCACCGACATGTTCTGCTTCGTGCCGGGGATGAAGAGCGTGGCCTCCGCGTCCCGCACCGTCACGCCGGTGGGGACGGCGTCGATCTGCAACATGTACTGCACGAGGTCGCCGGTGTAGGTGGCCTTGAGACGGCCGCGGCGGACCAGGAAGCGGCTGTAGCCGCCGGTGCCATCCTCGCGCGACTCCTCCCACTGGTAGCGGGCCTGCACGTAGCCGGAGAACTTCAGCTTCGTGAGCGGGGAGAGGATGCTCTTGATCTCGGCCAGCTGCTCCTCGATGGAGGCGACCTTGCCCTCGGTGTTGGTCACCCGCTCGTCGGTGTTCGGCGTGGCGGGGGCCGCTTCCGTGGCGGGGGCGGCCTCGGGAGCGGGCGTGGCCTCCTGGGCCAGGGCGGCGCCAGAGGTGAATGTCAGAATCGCGGCAATCAGGTTGCGCATCACGTGGAGGGGGCTCCGGTTGTCTTTTTCTGTCCGTTGTTCAAAGCCGCGGACCATGTACGGCTCGTTCGTGACCGTTTGAGGGCCGGTGCGTGACAATTGGGTAACGACGGGACTCAGACGACATTCGGGTCGACGATGCGATAGCCCACGCCGCGAACTGTCTCGAGGTAGGCACGCGCGGAGCCGAGCTTGTCGCGCAGGCGCATGACGTGGGTGTCGATGGTGCGTGTCTCCAGGGAGCTGGACAGGCCCCAGACCTCCTCGAGGAGCTGCTCGCGGGACTGCACCCGGCCCACGCGGGCCATGAGGTGCTCCAGCAGGCGGAACTCCAGCGCGGTGAGGATGACCTCCTTGCCCTCCACGTAGAAGCGGTGGGCGGAGATGTCGAGCGCGAGAGGGCCCAGCTTGAGGGGCGCGGACTCGTCGCGCGCGGGGCTGCTGCGGCGGAGGATGGCCTTGAGGCGCAGGACGAGCTCACGGACGCTGAAGGGCTTGGTGACGTAGTCGTCGGCACCTACCTCGAAGCCGCGCACGCGGTCGGCCTCCTCTCCCTTGGCGGTGAGCATGACGATGAGGACGTCACGGGTGTTGGCGGCGGCACGCAGCTGGCGGCAGACCTCCACGCCGGAGATGTCCGGCAACATCAGATCCAGGAGGACCAGATCCATCCGCTGCTCGCGCGCGGCGGTGAGCGCGGCCTCGCCCGTGGGCGCGACGCGGGTGGAGAAGCCAGCTGCTCGGAGATTGAAATCGATGAGCTCGGCGAGATCGCGCTCGTCGTCGACGATGAGGACGTGGGGCATGGCGGCGCGCACTCTGGACACCGCCGTTTGCGTTCCGGTGACGTGCTTGCGACAAGTGCGTGACATCACTCACGCGCGGTGAAGGTCCTCGGAGCGCTGGAGGTAGCGGCCCGGTGCCGCCAGCCAGGCGAAGGAGAAGTGCTTGCCCTTCCCCTCGGGGTGGATGGCGAGCGCGGCGCCCTTGCGCAGCTTGTCGGGCAGCTCGTCCATGTCCAGGGCGAGCGCACCGGCGCGGGCGAGCGAGGGGTTGTGGCCCACCAGCACCCAGCCGGCGCCCAGCTCACGCGCGAGCCGGAGGATGCGCTTGGGCGCCTGGGCGCGAGGCCGCAGCGCCGGGTGCACCTCCACTCGGGACAGGCCGAAGGCCTCGGCGAGGATCTCCGCGGTCTGCACCGCGCGCACCAGGGGGCTGGTGATGATGCCCACCATGGGCGTGAGGCGGGCCAGCTTGCGCGCGTGGGAGCGGAAGGTGGCGCGGCCCTCGGCGGTGAGGGAGCGGGCCTCGTCACCCAGGGGGTGGGAGTCCTCGGCCACCGCATGGCGGACGAGCAGCAGGGGCATCTGATGAGGGGACATGGCGGGCCGTGTCCCTAGGCGCCGCGGGCCGTGGACTCAAGCAACGTTCCCGCGTCGTGATGCGCGGCGGACGTCAGCCGTCCAGGTCCGTCACGGTGGACAGGGGCACGGGCCCGTCCTCGGTAGTCGCGGGGTGGCTCTCGTCACCCACGGCCTGCTTGAGGAGCGGAGGCGTCACCACCGGCAGCTCGATGGTGGGCGTGTGGGTGATGAGGGAGGAGCCGGGGGGCGGACGCAGCACCGGGCCGGGGGGAGGCAGGCCCGAGTGACGGCGCGCGGCCTCCATCAGCGCGTGGTGGTGGCGGTAGCGCGCCTCGACGAGCTTGTGGATGAGCAGGGGGCCGCCGGGCACGCGGCGCGCGGTGAGGGCCTGGGTGGCCTTGCGCACCGGGTAGCGCACGCGGCGGATCTGCACGCGCCAGCCCTTGGGCGTGAAGGTGAAGACGCCGTAGGCGGGGCGGAGATCTCCGTCCCGGGGGATGCCGGCGCTGGCCACGTCCGCGATGAGGAGCCGGCCCACGCGGCGGCGGTAGGGGAAGTGCAGGTGGCCGAAGGCACACGCGGCCGCGTCCAGGTTCTGGAAGTAGCGGCGGATGGTGTTCTCGTCCAGCGTCGGGTCCAGCGAGTCCTCGAGGTTGCGCGGGTTGGCGTGGCAGACGAACAGGTCCTGCCCCCGGCGCGGCGAGTAGCGCACCGAGAAGGGCATGGCCCCCAGGCGCTTGAGCCACGGCTCCCCGAGCTGATCCCTCGTCCACTGGAGCAGCTCCGTCTTCCAGTGGTCGCGCTCGCGGTAGGCGCCGCCCAGGTAGTGGCCGGCGAGGTAGCAGTCGGTGTTGCCCATGAGGACCGCGTCACAGCGATCGAAGAGCAGCTCCACCGTCTCGCGCGGGTGCGCGCCGCGCAGGGCGAGGTCTCCGGCGGCCACGACGTAGTCGGGCGCGACGCGGGCGATGTCCTCGAGGACGGCCTCGCAGGCGGGGAGGTTCCCGTGAATGTCGGCGAGGATGGCGACCCGCATGGCCGCCCCATCCTAACCCGCCGCCGTCGCCGTGGGCACAGACACTGGAAGGAAAATCGTGAAGGTAGAGCCCTCGTTCGGCTGGCTCTCGACCTTCACCTCGCCCCCCATGGCGCTCATCAGGTGCTTGACGATGGACAGGCCCAGGCCCGTCCCCCCCATGTCCCGGCTGCGTCCCTTGTCCACCCGGTAGAAGCGCTCGAAGATACGGGCCAGGTGCTTGGGCTCGATGCCCACCCCGGTGTCCCGGATGTGCACCACGCACCGCCCGTCCTCCTGGCCGGCCAGCACCATCACCCGGCCCCCCTCGGGCGTGTACTTCACCGCGTTGTCCAGCAGGTTGAGCAGCACCTGCTCCAGTCCCCGCTCGTCTCCCCGGCCCACCAGCCCCTGGGGGACGTTCAGCTCGAGCGTAATGTTCTTGCCCTGCGCCTTGGGCCGGACCACCTCGGCCGCCCGGGAGGCGGCCGTCGCCAGGGGCACGTCCGTCACCTTCAGCTTCACCTCGCGGGACTCCAGCCGGGACAGCTCCAGCAGGTCCTCGACGAGCTCCGAGAGGCGCTCGGACTGGCGGTGGATGATGTCCACCATCTTGGGCGCCACGTTGGGATCCTTCAGGGCGCCGCCCTGGAGCGTCTCGGCGTAGCCGCGGATGGCGGTGATGGGGGTGCGCAGCTCGTGGGAGACGTTGGCGACGAAGTCCTTGCGGACCTTCTCCAGGTGGCGCAGCTCGGTGACGTCGTGGAAGACGGCGGCGCTGCCGGGCAGGTCCCTCCCCAGGGCAGTCACCCGGATGGCGAGCGTGCGGGGGAACAGGCCCTCCAGCGTCAGCTCGAGCCGGGTGGCGGCGCCCTCCCGGCAGGCGCGGGTGACGGCCTCGTTGAGGGCCTCGTTGCGCAGCAGCGCGAGGGGACGCTGGCCGACGATGTGCCCGGCCGTCTGGAGCATGCCGCGCAGCGCGTCGTTGTGGCGCACCACGGTGCCCTCGGCGTCCGTCACCCAGAGGCCCTCGGCCATGCCGTCCAGCACGGCGGTGAGGATGCGCGCCTCCTGGTCGAGTCCGGCGTTGCGCGCGGAGAGCTGGTGGTGGAGCGTGTCGATGGCGCCCTTGAGGTTGGCCACCTCCTCGAGCCGGTCGCGCTCGTCCTCGCCGCTACCTGGAGCGGGGGTGCCCTCGGCGCGGGTGCGGACCTGCCGGGCCAGTGTGAGGATCTGCCGTTTGAGCGCGTCCCGGCTGGCCACCAGCGTCAGCGCGGAGGCGGAGAGGGTGGCGAGCGCCACGTAGACGGCGTCCATCCTCCAGCCCAGCAGCAGGAAGAGGACGAGCGCCGCGAGGGCGGGCAGGAGGAGGGGAATCAGGAAGAGGCGCGGGGGCATCGGGCCTTACCGTCACGGAGGGCTGAGCTTGTAGCCCACGCCACGGACCGTCTCGATGATGTCGCCCGCGGGACCGAGCTTCTCGCGCAGGCGTTTGATGTGCGTGTCCACCGTGCGGGTGTGGATCTCCGCCTGGATGCCCCAGACGTCGGAGAGGAGCACCTCGCGCGTCTGCACGCGATCGCCCCGCTCCAGGAGGGTGCGCAGCAGGCGGAACTCCAGCGCGGTGAGGACCACCTCCTGGCCCTTCACGCGCACCTGGTGGCGCGAGGTGTCGAGCTGGATGTCCCCGGCGGCCAGCTGGGCCACCGGCCCCTCCTCGATGTCCGAGCGCCGCAGCACCGCCTTGACCCGCAGCATCAGCTCGCGGACCGAGAAGGGCTTCACCACGTAGTCGTCCGCGCCCTGTTCCAGTCCCTGGATGCGGTCGGACTCCTGGCCCTTGGCGCTGACGATGATGACCGGCACCTTGCGCAGCTCGGAGTCGCTCTTGAGCAGGCGCAGCACCTCGCTGCCCGCCAGGTCCGGCAGCATCAGGTCCAACAGGATGAGGTCCGGCACGTTGGAGCGGGCCTTGGCCAGGCCGCTCGCTCCGGTGCCCGCCGCCTCCGCTTCGAATCCCGCGGCCCGGAGGTTGTACTCCACCAGTCCCGCCAGGTCCTGCTCGTCCTCGATGATCAGGATGCGCGCCATCGTTCCTCTCGAACCCAAGGTTCCGTCCAGTGCCCTAGCAGATCGACCGTGGCGGGTGCATGACGACGATGTGACGCCTGGGTGACAAGGCGTGTCCGTCCGCCCGGCCGCCGCTCAGGGGGCGAAGGTGGGATCGCACTCGCCATCCGTGAGGGAGATGGCGGCGGCGATGAGCGGCTCGTTCCGGGTGGCGCTCACGGACTCCAGGTAGTTGCAGGAGCTGCCCAGGAAGCGCGGCGGGTTGGAGCGCGAGAGCGCCTCGATGACGACGACGTAGTCGCGGCCCACCGGGATGTCCACGGCCAGCTCCTGGGCGCCGCCCTGGAGCCCCGCGTCGAAGCGCAGGGCGCGCGCCTTCTTGCCATCCGGTCCCTGGAGGACGAGCGCCTCTTCGGGTTTCACCTGCTGGTTGAGGCAGGTGCGCTGGATGTCGCCGCACCGGCGCGACTGGCCTTCGGGGAGCACCACCACCTGGAAGGCACCCAGCTCATCGGCGACGGCCCGGTCGATGAGCACGTCCAGGCCCAGACGGGCTCCGGACGAGGGAGGTTCCGCCCCGCAACCGGCGGCGAGGGTGGCACCCAACAGGACGAGGAGGGAAGGACGCGAGCTCATGGATTGACGCGGACGGTGATGGGGACGCGGCCCCGCTCCTCGGAACCGGAATAGATGACGGCTCCGGCGGCGCCCGCCACGGCCGCCGCGCCCACCGCCACCCAGAGCCACGGGCCCTTGTACCAGGGACGCTCGCCCGCCGGGGCCACCGCCGTTCCTTCCTGGGCCACCTGGAAGACGAGCGGGTTGAAGGTATCGCCCCGGCCCGCCAGCCGGCGCTGCGCCGCGTCCACCACCTCGAAGTAGTACTCCACCTGGTAGGTGGTGCGGGCGGCGGGCAGCTCGTAGGCGGGGATGGTGGCGACGTAGCGCTCCTTGTCGGCCCGGTCGCGAGCGAAGTCCACGGAGCTGTAGGCCTGGGCTCCAGCGCGCCGGTAGAAGAGCCGGGCCCGCGCCCCGAGCGCCATGTCCTCGATGCGCGCCACGGCGACCACTGGCTCGCCCCCGGCCACGTCGGGCAGCGGCTCCACCTGGAGCGTGACGGGGCGGACCCGGCGGTTCTTGATGTCCTCCTTGATGCGCGCGTAGAGCTGGCGGATCTTCGGAGGCGCGGTGCGCGGCAGCTCGTAGTCGGGCCGGGCCTGGAGGAGCATCTCGTAGGCCTCGCGCGCCCGCGCCTCGTCGCCCAGGTAGAGGGAGGTGAGGCCGAGCAGCCGGTAGAGCTCCACGAGCTGATCGTCGGTGACGTCTGGCGCGTCGAGGCCGGCCTCCAGCGTCTTCACCGCCTCCTCGAACTCGCCGTTCTCGATCTGCTCCTGCGCGCGAGCGATCTCCGGCCGGGCAGGGGCCACCTGGAAGAGGAGGGGCTGTGGGAACAGGGGGCGGGCGAGCGAGGCTCCGGGCGATAGCAGGCTCGCCAGCACCAGACCCGCCACCAGGCGATTCCGCGAGGGGTACATTGGCACCCACCCTAGCAGACGGCCGAGCGGGCCTCCAATGAAGGACGGTCCCGCAACGGTGGCGGGCCGGTGACATCTATTGGAGTTCGGACGCGTTGACTGCGGGGGGGCACCTCCCCATGATGCGCGCCCCTTTTTGGATAGGAAGCCAGGTAGATGCTCGTAAAGATTGAAGAAATTCGCGACGAAGGGCTCAAGATCAATGATCGGATGAGCCTGGAGCTGCTCGAGGCCGCCCTCGAGGGCTCCGGCTTCCGGGCCACCGAGCCCCTGGCCTTCTCGGCGAACCTCCGCAAGGTGGGCGGGGGTGTGTTGCTCGAAGGCAAGTTCACCGAGCGCGTGGTGGCGGAGTGCAAGCGCTGCCTCACGGAGTCGAAGCTCGAGTTGCCGGTGAGCTTCACCCTCAACCTCGTGCCCGAGTCGCTCGCTCGTGGCTCGGACGTGCTGGACGAGGACGAGGTGGAGGAGAAGGAGCGGAACCAGGGTGAGAACGGCGGCTCGTTCGCGATCGATGACGCGGACGAGGAGGTGTTCGACGGCAAGGTGATCGACCTGGATCCCATCATCCGGGAGCAGGCGCTGCTCGCCCTGCCGATGAGCGCCGTGTGCCGTGAGGAATGCCAGGGGCTGTGCACGCAGTGCGGCCAGAACCTCAACGAGAAGCAGTGCGGTTGCGACGCGAAGTTCGTGGATCCCCGGCTCGCGGTGCTCAAGAACATCAAGCTCCAGAAGAGCTGAGCCGGTGCCGTGTGGCCCGGAAAGCACGGAGGCCGCCACCTCGTGAAGAGGGGCGGCCTCTCGTGTTTCGGCGTCTTTCAGCGGCCTCAGCTGGCCTTGGCGAGAGGCTCCTGGACCGTCGGAGCGGGAACGGTGTAGCCGGCGGACAGGAGGATCTCCTCGACTGCGTGGGCCACGGCGCCCGTCACCGGCCCCGCCATGGACGGCTTGGCCCACACCTGTACCGCCAGCACGGGCCCGAGCGCGGTGAACTCCGCCACGCCGACGGAAGGGCCGGGCTGTTGCAGCACCTCGGGCACCACCGAGACGCGCTCCTTGAGGGCATTCATCAGTCCGAACACGTCACCGCCGTGGTGCAGCGGCACCTTGATCGTGACCTGCCGGTGGGGGTGGTGGGTGAAGTTGACGATGTTGTCGCCGAACAGCCGGCTGTTGCCCACGGAGATGCGCAGGTTGTCGGGGGTGTCCAGGGTCGTGGCGAACAGGCCGATCTCCTGCACCAGGCCCGTGACGCCTCCGGCGGAGATCTCATCTCCCACCCGGAAGGGGCGCAGCACGAGCAGGAAGACGCCCGCGGCGAAGTTGGACAGCAGGCCGGACCAGGCCGTACCGATGGCGATGCCCGCCGCCGCCAGCAGCGCCGCGAACGAGGTCGTCTCGACGCCCATCAGGCCCAGGATGGCGATCAGCAGGAGGATCGTCAGCGAGCCGGTGAAGAGCGACTCGATGTAGCGGATGAGCGTGGCGTCGAGCTGGCGCTTCTGGAGGCCCAGATTCAGCACGCGCCGGAAGCCATTGATGAGGGTACGGCCCACGAACCACAGCACCAGCCCACCGACGACCTTGATCAGGAAGGGCACGGCCTGGGTGAGCGCCAACGACTTCAACTGTTCGATGAGAGCATCCATGTTATCCGGATGACATAGCATGGCTCGGGCCAGCAGCCGACCCATGCGCAAACCCTCGGCACGACGTGCCTGGGGCCAGTTGCGCGGGACGCGGTGTCCGTGTCGACACGTCGGCTGACATGTCCGGCCCGGGGTGCTGACGTGTCGGCCTGGAGGGCGTCTCGTCCGCGGGCCTGGTTCCTCGCGGGGGGGCATTCATGTAGGGGGCGGTCGGAGACGAGGCGACCCCGATACTCGGGAAGGGATACCGGGTATAGAGGAAACGGCCCCCGCGATGCCTCGTTTCGTCCACATCGTCCTGCTGTGCTGGCTGGGATTCGTGCTCACGGGTCTGCCGCGCCTGTGCGCGGAGGACGCCTGTGCGAGTGCCTGCCTGGAGCAGGGCCTGTCGGGCGATGACGACTGCGGTGGTGGGGCATCGGCGGCGCCTTGTGACGCCAGCTGCTCCGCCTGTGTGTGCGCCGGGCCTCCGGTGTCGTTGCTGCCCTCGCCAGTCTCGTTGCCCGAGGTGCCGCGGCTCATGCTCACCATCCCCCCGGGGCAGGGAGGCGCCGAGTCGAGTGGCCCGCCTGGAGAGGTCTTCCAGCCTCCGCGAGAGGCCTGACCGTCTTCGACGGAGTGTGCCGCTCGTGTGGCTTTTGTCCCTTTCGTCGGACCGGGTCTCCCGGTTCGCGGAGTCCTCCATGTCTTCTTCCATCGTCTCCGGGCGCCTCGTGTGCCCCCGCTTCCTTTTCGTCGTCTTCTTCTCCTCTGTCCTCTCGTGGGGATGCGCCACCACGACTGCTCCCCACGGCACGTTGAGTGACTTGAGCGCCGCGCGGGGGCCGGCGACGGAGTTCTGCGCCCACCGCGTGCCGGCCGAGGCCTGTACCCGCTGCCATCCCGAGCTGCAGGCCCGCTTCAAGGCCGTCGGGGATTGGTGCGCCCCCCATGGCGTGCCCGAGTCCCAGTGCTTCGTGTGCCATCCGGATCTGTCCTTCGAGCCGTTGCCCACGCTCTCGGCGGAGGCCGACCTGCGCCAGGTGGCGGAGAAGGGCGAGGACGTGCCGTCGCTGGAAGCTCACCTCGTGCCGGGCAAGGTGACGGTGTTCGACTTCTACGCCGACTGGTGCACGGTGTGCCGCGAGGTGGACCGGCACGTCTTCGCGCTGCTCAACCGGCGCTCGGACGTGGCCTACGTCAAGCTCAACGTCGTCTCGTGGGAGACGCCGCTGGCGCGCCGCTACCTCTCGAATGCTCCCGGTCTGCCCCTGCTGGTGGTGTACGGCAAGGATGGCGGCAAGGTGGCCACGCTCTCGGGTGGGGACACCCAGGCGCTCGACAAGGCCATCGCCGAGGGGGCCGCGCGGTGATGCGCCTGCTCTTCGTCTCCCTGGCCGCCGCGCTGTTCCTCTGGGCGGAGTCCGCCGAGGCGTGCGCCGGGTGCAGCAACCCCAACCTCCCGGTGGGCCGCAGCGCGAGCGGAGACCTGCGCCCGGGCGAGGTGTCCGCCACGCTCAACCTGACGATGACGGCCGTCAACGTCGTCCACAGCGAGCTCTGTCCGGACATCGGCCCCATCTGCGACGTGCGGGACGAGCCGCCCCAGCTTCACGATCAGCAGTTCTACGTGGCGGAGCTGCGCCCCCTGTTCGAGGTGGGCCTCACCGAGCGGTTCGGGCTGGAGGCCCAGGTGCCCCTGCGCTTCACGCGCACCACGGTGGTGTTCCGCCGGCTGGATGGAACGGCCTTCACGCCCGACTACGAGAACATCCACCACCGGAACGAGACGCTGGTGGGCCTGGGCGATCCCTGGTTGAGCGGCCGGGCCTCGTGGAGGGTGGGGGAGGTGAATCTCGCCGGGCGGCTCGGCGTGTCGCTGCCCCTGGGCCGCACCGAGCCCAACCCCTTCGCGCTGGGCGCGCGGGGCCTGCCCCACCAGCACATCCAGTTCGGCACGGGCACCGTCAACCCGGTGCTGTCGCTCGACGTGGGCAGGGCGCTGGGGCGCGTCCGGCTCCAGGGGTATGGCCAGGCGCAGCTCTTCCTCTACCGCAACGGCCATGGCTATCAGGCCGGCAACCGCTTCGCGGCGGGAGCTTCAGCGGAGATGACGGTGGTGGAGCGGCTGCGGGCCTCGCTGGGCGCGGACGTGCTCAACGAGCAGCCCGAGCGCTGGGACGGGGTGGTGCAGCAGGACGGCAACGTGGGCCGCACGGACGTGCTGGTGGGCGCCTCGCTGGCGTACCCCGTCGGCGCGCTGGCCCTCTCCCTGGCGGTGAAGGTGCCCGTGTACCAGCACTTCATCCAAGCCGGGCACGTCCACGGGGGAGACCCCGGACAGCTCCGCTACCCCGCCATCGTGACCCTGGGGCTGCACCGCGGCTTCGGCCCCTAGAAA
The DNA here is from genome assembly GCF_024623785.1 of Archangium lipolyticum. Classification (NCBI taxonomy): domain Bacteria; kingdom Pseudomonadati; phylum Myxococcota; class Myxococcia; order Myxococcales; family Archangiaceae; genus Archangium; species Archangium lipolyticum. The sequence continues at coordinate 106,871 of NZ_JANKBZ010000034.1, read as the reverse complement.
GCACAAAGGCCGCCCCTCGTGGGAGGGAGCGGCCTTCTTGCCTTCCAGCGAAGCTGGACGGACGCCGAGGCTCAGGCCTGGGCGCCGGGTACCGTCTCGCGGCCCTTGTAGAAGCCGCACGCCGCGCAGGCGCGGTGGGGAAGCACCGGCTCCTTGCAGTTGGCGCAGTGGATCACCTGCACGGCGCTGCGCAGGTTGTTGTTGGCCGCACGGCGGCGGTCACGACGCATCTTGGAAGTACGCTTCTTGGGAACACCCACGGCTCACCTCTATATCGTCACGGTCCGGGACCCCGGGTTTCCCCTCATGGTTCAGACCGGCAAAAGCTCGGAAGGCGGCGGACCCTAGCCGCTCACCGCGTGTGAGTCAACGCGCGAGAGCAGGGTATCGCCACGTTCCCTGCAAACCCCGGCCCGGTGGTCGGCATTCTTATGTCCACTCCCCCAGGGGTGTCCACCTGCCTGCTCTCCGTGCTCCCGAGTCCGGGGCGTCCATGGAAGGATGCGCCCCCCATGAGGCTCGTCCTGGATGCCATGGGGGGTGACCATGCCCCCGAGGCGCCCGTACAGGGTGCCCTCCTGTTCGCGCGCGAGCACCCGGAGCACGAAGTGGTGCTCGTGGGGGACCTGTCGCGCCTGCGCGAGCCCCTGGCCCGTGCCGGCGGAGCCCCCACCAACGTGCGCCTCCACCCCGCCTCGGAAGTGGTGGAGATGGAGGATCACGCCCTGGCGGCCATCCGCCGCAAGAAGGACTCCTCCCTCCGGGTGGGCTTCGAGCTCGTCCGCCGGGGCGAGGCCGAGGCGCTGGTGTCCGCAGGGCACTCGGGGGCGGTGATGGCGGGGGCGCTGCTGGTGCTGGGCCGCATCCCCGGGGTGGAGCGCCCGGCCATCGCCACCCTGCTGCCCACCCTCGAGGGCGGCGGCCGCTGTCTGCTGCTGGACGCCGGGGCCAACGTGGAGTGCCGGCCCGTCCACTTCGCCCAGTGGGCGGTGCTGGGGGCCGCCTATGTGCGGTCCCGCCTGGGGATCGCCCGTCCGCGCGTGGCGGTGCTCTCCAATGGCGAGGAGCCCTCCAAGGGCACGCCCCTCACCCGAGAGGCCTGCGCGCTGCTGCGCGCCTCGGATCTGGACTTCATCGGCTATGTGGAGGGGAAGGATCTCTTCTCCGGGGACGTAGAGGTGGTCGTCACCGACGGCTTCACCGGCAACGTGGTCCTCAAGGCGTCCGAGGGCGTGGCGGCGGCCGTGACGGGGCTCCTGCGCTCGGCCATCGAGCGCCGGGGGGGTCTGCCGGAGAAGCTGGGAGCGCTGCTGCTCCAGCCCACCTTCACCGGCCTGAAGAAGATGATGGACTACGCCGAGTACGGAGGCGCGCCGTTGCTCGGCATCCAGGGGGTGGGCATCGTGGCCCATGGCCGCAGCTCGCCCCGAGCGGTGCAGCAGGCCCTGGAGGCCGCCCTGCAGACGGCCCGGGCGGGGTTGAGCGCCGAATTGACGCGATGCATCGCGGAAGCCGCCGCCTGGCTCCCTGCCCGACAGAGGGGAAAGGGGGCGACAGACGAGGCTCTTTCCGATTAGAGAGCGCGCGCGAGGCGTTCGTGTCGGGAACCCCCCACAGGGAGCCCCTCTTGGCACGCACGCAGATCATCGGAACCGGCTCGTACGCACCGGAGAAGGTCCTGACCAACGCCGACCTCGAAAAGCTCGTCGACACCACGGACGAGTGGATCACCGAGCGCACGGGCATCCGCAAGCGCCGGGTCGCCGCGCCGGGCGAGACCACCAGCGACATGGCCGTTCATGCGGCCAGGCGTGCGCTGGAGATGGCGGGCGTCAAGCCGGAGGAGCTGGGGCTCATCGTGGTGGGCACCGTCACGCCGGACATGCCCATGCCCTCCTGCGCCGCCCTGGTGCAGGCCAGGCTGGGCGCGAGGAACGCCTTCGCCTTCGACGTGTCGGCGGCGTGCTCCGGCTCGCTCTATGCCCTCAGCGTGGCGGATCAATTCATCCGCACCGGCCAGGTGAAGCGCGCGCTGGTGATTGGCGCCGAGATGCTCAGCCGCACCGTCAACTGGGAGGATCGCAACACCTGCGTGCTCTTCGGGGACGCGGCGGGCGCCATGGTGATCGCCCCCACCGAGGACGCGTCGCGCGGGCTGCTCTCCACGCACCTCTATACGGACGGCTCCTTCGCGGAGATCCTCTGCATCCCGGGCGGCGGCACCAGCAAGCCCGCCTGCGAGGAGGTGCTGAAGGAGAAGCTGCACACGCTGCACATGAACGGCCGTGAGGTCTTCAAGTTCGCGGTGCGCGCCCTGGCGGACTCCACCGTCACGGCCCTGAAGTCCAATGGAATGCATGCCCGGGACGTGGATCACGTCATTTCCCATCAGGCCAACATCCGGATCCTCGAAGCCGTGCTACAGCGGCTGGAGCTGCCGGTGGAGAAGTGCTGGCTCAACCTGCACGAGTACGGCAATACGTCCTCGGCGTCCCTGCCCATGACGCTGGACGAGGCCAACCGGGCGGGTCGGCTGAAGAAGGGCGACGTGGTGGCGATGATGGCCATTGGCGCGGGGATGACGTGGGGCAGCGCGGTGATGCGCTGGTAGGGACGAGACATTCAGGGAGGGAGCAGGAAACATGTCGAAGATCGCGTTCGTCTTCCCCGGCCAGGGCAGTCAGGCCGTCGGCATGGGGAAGGACCTGTACGAGAAGTTCCCCGAGGCACGGGCCGTCTTCGAGGCGGCGGACGAGGCGCTGGGCGAGAAGTTCTCCCAGATGCTGTTCGAGGGCCCGGAGGCGGCGCTCAAGCTGACGGCCAACACGCAGCCGGCCATCCTCACGGTGTCGGTGGCGGCGCACGCCGTCTTCTCCCAGCGGGGGCCGGCGCCGGCCTTCGTGGCGGGGCACTCGCTGGGCGAGTACTCGGCGCTGGTGGCGGCGGGCTCGCTGCAGCTGGCGGACGCGGTGCGGGCGGTGCGCGCCCGCGGCTCCTTCATGCAGGAGGCGGTCCCCGAGGGCGTGGGCGCCATGGCCGCCATCCTCGGCCTGCTGCCGGACAAGGTGAAGGCGGCGTGTGACGAGGCGGCCCAGGGCCAGGTGGTGTCCCCCGCCAACTACAACTCGCCGGAGCAGACGGTCATCGCCGGCAACGCCCAGGCGGTGGAGCGGGCCGGGGCGAAGTGCAAGGAGCTGGGCGCCAAGCGCGTCATGCCCCTGCCCGTGTCCGCCCCCTTCCACTGCGCGCTGATGGATCCGGTGAAGCCCCGCCTGGGCGAGGTGCTGGCGAAGGTGAAGGTGTCCGCTCCGTCCGTCCCCGTGGTGACGAACGTGGAGGCGAAGCCCAACGCGGATGCCTCCCGCGTGGTGCCGCTGCTGCTCGAGCAGGTCAGCTCCCCGGTGCGGTGGATCGAGTGCATCGAGGCCCTCAAGGCCGAGGGCGTGACGCGCATCATCGAGCTGGGCCCTGGCAAGGTGCTGAGCGGGCTCACCAAGCGCATCACCAAGGACATCGAGTCGTTCAACGTGGAAGACGCCGCCAGCCTGGAGAAGGCTCTCGCGGCACTGGGGGCCTGAGAGATGAGCGCGTTCAAGGACAAGGTGGTGCTGGTGACGGGTGGCTCGCGAGGTATCGGCCGCTCCATCGCCGTGGCGTTCGCGAAGCAGGGCGCCACCGTGGTCATCAGCTACGCGGGCAACGAGGCCGCGGCGCAGGAGACGCTGGGCCTCATCCAGGCGGCCGGGGGCAAGGGCGAGTCGGTGCGCTTCGACGTGGCGGACACCGCCGCGTGCGCCAGCACGGTGGAGGGCCTCGTCAAGACGCACGGCCGGCTGGATGTGCTCGTCAACAACGCCGGCGTGGCCGTGGACGGCCTGGTCATGCGCGTGAAGGACGAGGACTGGGACAAGCAGCTGGACACCAACCTCAAGGGTGCCTTCGCGCTCATCCGCGCCGCCAGCCGCCCCATGATGAAGCAGAAGGGTGGGGCCATCATCAACCTGACCTCCGTGGTCGGCGAGATGGGCAATGGTGGACAGGCCGCCTACTCGGCTTCCAAAGCGGGTCTCATCGGACTCACCAAGTCGGTGGCCCGGGAGCTGGCCAGCCGCAACATCCGGGTCAACGCCGTCTCGCCGGGCTTCATCGGCACGGACATGACCTCCCACCTGGAGGGGGAGACGCGGGAGAAGATGCTGGCCGCCATCCCCCTGGCCCGGCTGGGGTCCCCCGAGGACGTGGCCAACGCCGTCCTCTTCCTGGCCAGCGACAGCGCCGCCTACATCACCGGAGAGGTTCTGAAGGTGAATGGCGGCATGTACATGTAGCCAAGGGTTGGATCAGGGTCGGGCGTGGGATATACCGCGCCCGCATTTACCCAGGTTCGGGGAGTACACCGGACCGCCACGTGGTTCCTGGAGGGTTCAATACCTATGTCGACTTCTGCTATCGAGGCCAAGGTCAAGTCCATCATCGCGGACCAGCTGGGCGTGGGCGAGGAGGAGATCAAGCCGGAGTCCTCGTTCATCGAGGATCTGGGCGCGGACAGCCTCGACATCGTGGAGCTGGTGATGGCGATGGAGGAGGAGTTCGAGGTCGAGATCCCCGACGAGGAGGCCGAGAACATCAAGTCCGTCGGTGACGCCATCAACTACATCAACACGCACAAGAAGTAGGCATCACCGTAGGGCCGGGGAGCGCTGGTCCCCCAGCGTTCCATGGCAGTAGCGCGCATCGAGTGGAGAGCAACGTGTCAAACCGTCGAGTCGTCATCACCGGAACCGGCCTCATCACGGCGCTGGGTACGGGCACCGAGAAGAACTGGCAGGCGATGCTCGCCGGTACTTCGGGCATCGCACCCATCACCCGTTTCGAGGTGGGAAAGATCGATACCCGCTTCGCCGGCGAGGTGAAGGACTTCCAGCCCGAGCAGTTCATCGACAAGCGCGAAGTGCGCCGGATGGACCTGTTCGCCCAATACGCGCTCGCGGCGGCCGACATGGCCGTCAAGGAGAGCGGTCTGCCCATCGGGCCGGATGCTCCCCATGGCTATGCGCAGGAGAAGGTGGGCGTCATCGTTGGCTCGGGCATCGGCGGCATCTCCTCGCTGGAGGAGCAGCACCGCAAGGGCCTGGAGAAGGGGTTCGACCGGCTGTCGCCCTTCTTCATCATCCAGATGATCATCAACATGGCCCCGGGCCTCATCTCCATGCGCTACGGCTGCAAGGGGCCCAACTGGTCGCCGGTGTCGGCCTGCGCCACCAGCGCCCACGCCATTGGCGAGGCGTGGAAGTCCATCCGGCTGGGTGAGACGGACGCGGCGATCGCGGGCGGTGCCGAGGCGGCCATCACCCCGCTGGGGATGGGTGGCTTCTCGGTGATGAAGGCGCTGTCCACGCACAACGAGGATCCGACGAAGGCCAGCCGCCCGTTCGACAAGGAGCGCGACGGCTTCGTGATGGGCGAGGGCGCGGGCATCGTGGTGCTCGAGGAGCTGGAGCACGCGAAGAAGCGCGGCGCGAACATCCTGGCGGAGCTGGTGGGCTACGGGGCGAACTCGGACGCGCACCACGTGACGGCGCCGGCCCCCGAGGGCGAGGGCGCGGCGCGCTGCATGCGCCTGGCGCTGGCCTCGGCGGGGATGAACCCGGAGGAAGTGGGCTACATCAACGCGCACGGCACGTCGACGCCGTTCAACGACGCCAACGAGACGAAGGCGATCAAGACGGTCTTCGGGGCGCACGCGAAGAAGCTGGCGGTGTCGTCGACCAAGTCGATGACGGGCCACATGCTGGGCGCGGCGGGTGGAGCGGAGGCGGTGATCAGCGCGCTGACGCTGCTGCGAGGAATCATCCCGCCGACGATCAACTACACCACGCCGGATCCGGAGTGCGATCTGGACTACGTGCCGAACAAGGCGCGTGAGCAGCGGGTGGACGCGGCGATGAGCAACTCGTTCGGCTTCGGCGGAACGAACGCGGTGCTGTTGTTCAAGCGCTTCAAGTAGAACCCCCTCTCCCGCCGGGAGAGGGACGGGGTGAGGGTAGAGCGGACCGAGGAGTCATGCCCGTGTCCGCTCCCTCTCCCTCTGGGAGAGGGCTGGGGTGAGGGTCTAACCCGGCCCGAAGCTGAAGCAGGGAGGGAGCACGTGAAGCTCATCATCGCGTCGGACCATGCGGGACTGGAGCTGCGCCGCGAGCTCGTGGCCCTCCTGAAGGAGAAGGGCCACGCGTTCGACGACGTGGGCCCGACGACGAACGCCTCGGTGGACTACCCGGACTTCGCGAAGAACGTGTCGCGAGCGGTGTCCGAGGGCCGTTACACACACGGAGTGCTGGTGTGTGGAACAGGCATCGGGATGAGCATCGTGGCCAACAAGTACCGGGGCGTGCGCGCGGCCCTGTGTACGACGGAGTTCGAGGCGCGGATGGCGCGAGCGCACAACGACGCCAACGTGCTGTGCCTGGGCCAGAGGGTGGTGGGGTTGGGGGTGGCCTGGAGCATCCTCGAGACCTTCCTGGCGACGCCGTTCGAGGGCGGGCGGCACCAGAAGCGCGTCGACAAGATTCGCGAGGCCGAGTCCGAGAACGGACGCTGAGGCCGGCAGTTCCTACCCGAGGGAGACCGCATCCATGGAGAACATCCGCAAGCTGGCCGAGGTCGATCCGGAGATCGCCAAGGTCGTACTCGAGGAGACGCGGCGCCAGGAGGAAGGCCTGGAGCTCATCGCCTCGGAGAACTTCGTGAGCCCGGCCGTGATGGAGGCGATGGGCTCGGTGCTGACGAACAAGTACGCCGAGGGCTACCCGGGCAAGCGCTACTACGGTGGCTGCGAGGTGGTGGACGTGGCGGAGAACCTCGCCATCAACCGGGCGAAGGAGCTCTTCGGCGCGGACTTCGTCAACGTGCAGGCGCACTCGGGAAGCCAGGCGAACATGGGCGCCTACATGGCGCTGATGAAGCCGGGTGACACGATGCTGTCGCTGGACCTGAACTCGGGCGGCCACCTCACGCACGGGGCGGCGTTCAACTTCTCCGGCAAGCTCTACAAGATCGTCCACTACGGGCTGACGCGGGACACGGAGACGCTGGACTACGCGCAGGCGGCGGCGCTGGCCAAGGAGCACAAGCCGAAGGTGGTGGTGGTGGGTGCCTCGGCGTACCCGCGGACCATCGACTTCGCGAAGTTCCGGGAGATCGCCGACAGCGTGGGCGCGGCGCTGATGGTGGACATGGCGCACATCGCCGGCCTGGTGGCGGCGGGGGTGCACCCCTCGCCGGTGCCGCTGGCGGACATCGTCACCTCGACCACGCACAAGACGCTGCGCGGCCCGCGCGGTGGCCTGGTGATGAGCAAGGAGCAGTACGGCAAGGCGCTCAACAGCCAGATCTTCCCGGGCATCCAGGGCGGCCCGCTGATGCACGTCATCGCGGCCAAGGCGGTGGCCTTCCGCGAGGCGCTGTCACCCGAGTTCAAGGCGTACCAGCGGCAGATCGTCGCCAACGCCCAGGCGCTGGCCGAGGCGCTCAGGCGCGGGGGCCTGCGGCTGTGCTCGGGCGGTACGGACAACCACCTGATGCTGGTGGACCTGCGGCCGAAGAACCTCGTGGGCAAGGTGGCCGAGGAGGTGCTGAACAAGGCCGGCATCACGGTGAACAAGAACATGATTCCGTTCGACCCGGAGAAGCCGACGGTGACGTCGGGAGTCCGGATCGGCACGCCGGCGGTCACCTCGCGCGGGATGAAGGAGGCGGAGATGGCCACCATCGGCGCGTTCGTGGTGGAGGCGCTGGATCACGCCTCGGACGACCAGCGGCTGGCCCAGATCCGCGCTCGCATCCAGGAGTTCACCCGGAGCTTCCCGCTCTACGCCACGCGGCTGAAGTAGCCATCGCTCTCCCTCTCCCTCTGGGAGAGGGTCGGGGTGAGGGTCTTCCCCTCACTCCCGTGCCCCCCATCCATGCGCTGCCCCTTCTGCCAGGACGCCGAGAACAAGGTCATCGACTCGCGCGAGTCGCACGAGGGGTCCGTCATCCGCCGGCGGCGCGAGTGCCTGCAGTGCAAGCGGCGCTTCACGACATACGAGCGGGTGGAGGAGCTCTACCCGCTCATCGTGAAGAAGGATGGGCGGCGGGAGACGTTCGACCGGGACAAGCTGCTGGCGGGGCTGAAGAAGGCCTGTGAGAAGCGGCCGGTCTCCGCGGATCAGCTCGAGGAGACGGTGGTCGCCATCGAGCGGTTGTTGCAGGGGATGGGCGAGAAGGAAGTGCCCTCGTCGGTCATCGGCGAGGAGGTGATGCGCCGGCTGCACGGGCTGGACGAGGTGGCCTACGTGCGCTTCGCCTCGGTGTACCGGAGCTTCCGGGACATCTCCGAGTTCATGGAGGAGCTGAAGGACCTGCTGTCGGACCGGACGCGGGAGCTCAAGCCGCCGAAGCCGGCGGGCAAGGATGGTTGACGGGCGATGCGGCTCTTGACGCGAGCGCGGATGCAGGCGAGGCGGACCCCCCGGGCGAAGCGCGCGGCGGACTTCGATCGGGCGGTGGCGGAGTTCTTCATGCGCCTGGCGCTGGAGGAGGCCGCCAAGGGACTGGGACGGACGAGCCCCAACCCGGTGGTGGGCGCGGTGCTGGTGAAGGGCGGCCGCATCATCGCGCGCGGCTACCACCGGCGGGCCGGAACGGCGCACGCCGAGGTGGTGGCGCTCGAGGCCGCGGGCAGCAAGGCGCGTGGGGCGGACCTCTACACGACGCTGGAGCCGTGCGACCACTACGGGCGCACCCCGCCGTGCAGCCAGGCCATCCTCGACGCGGGCGTGCGCCGGGTCTTCGTCGCCTCGTCGGACCCCAACCCGAAGGTGAACGGCAAGGGCGTGGCGCGGCTGCGGCGCGCGGGCGTGGAGGTCGTCACCGGCGTGCTGAAGGACGAGGCCGACAAGCTCAACCGGCCCTTCTTCAAGGCGGTGGGCACGGGCCTGTCCTACGTCACCCTCAAGGCGGCGGTGACGCTGGATGGCAAGCTGGCCACGGCCACCGGGGACTCGCGCTGGGTGACGGGTGAGCAGGCCCGCGCGTGGGTGCACCGGCTGCGCGACCAGGTGGACGTCATCCTCGTGGGCGCCAACACTGTCCGGAAGGACAACCCCCAGCTCACCACCCGGCTGCCGGACGGCGGCGGGAAGGATCCGGTGCGCGTGCTGGTGGACTCGCACCTGCGCCTGTCGCCGAAGCTGACCGTCTTCACCCAGCGCTCCCTGGCGCGCACCGTGGTGGCCACGCTGGAGGACCCCGCGGACCGCAAGGCGAAGCGCTTCCTCGCGGCGGGCGCCGACGTCTGGCGGATGCCCGAGAAGGACGGGCGGGTGGACCTCGAGGCGCTGATGCGCCGCCTCGCGAAGGAGGGCCTCAACCACGTGCTGGTGGAGGGTGGGGCGGAGATGTACGGCTCGTTCCTCCGCCAGGAGCTGGCGGACGAGCTCCTCCTCTTCGTCGCTCCCAAGCTGATCGGCGGCGAGGGCCTGTCCTGGTCGGGCTCCCTGGGCATCAAGCAGATGGCCCGGGCGCTCACCGTGAACACGCTCTCCTTCGAGCAGGTGGGCGAGGATCTGCTCCTCCGGGCGCGGCTGCGGGGCGCGAAGTGACGGCGCGGGCCTAGAACGGCTCGAAGCAGTCGTAGTTGCGCAGCGAGGTGATGCGCCCGTCGCGGATCGTCATGAACATGGCGAGCGAGGCGCGCATCGTCCCTCCCGCGGGCAGGGAGCCCGCCGGCACCTTCAGCGTGGCGCTCCAGTCGACCTCGAGGGCCACGGTGTCTCCCTCCGCCACCGCGTGACGGACCTCGTAGCGCTGCGAGGACACCGACGTCTGGCCCTTCTCCGCCGATTCGAGCAGCGCCCGCAGATCCCTCGTCTTCCCGGACGGCGTGAGCCGGTTGGGGTACTCCCGCTGGGAGACCTCGGGGTGGAAGAAGGCGGCCAGCGCCTCGCCGGTCGCTCCCTGCTCCAGGGCCCTCAGGTAGCGGCGCGCGGTCTCCAGATTCGTCGTGGACATGGTGCTGCCTCCCGTCTGATGCACAACCAGGGTTGCACAACTCAATTTGCACAACCCGAGTTGTGGATGCAAGCTTCCCCGCATGACACGCCGGACAGAGGCCGCCGCGGTGCGGCTGGACACGTTGGACCTGGGGCACCTGGCCCTCTTCGTGGGAATGAGGGTGAACGACCTCGTGCTCGAGGAACTGCACGCGGCGGGCTTCACGGGCCTGCGCCAGGCGCACGGGTACGTCTTCCAGCACCTGCTGGGAGGCGCGAGGTCCATCGGCGAGCTCGCGGGGTTGCTGGAGGTGACGCAGCAGGCCGCGTCGAAGACGGTCGCCGAGCTGGAGAAGCTGGGCTACGTCGAGGAGGCCGGGTCCGACGACGCACGCGTCCGCCGGGTCCGTCTGTCGGTGCGCGGGCAGGCCTCCGTGGAGCGGAGCCGCTCGGCGCGCGCCGAGCTCGAGAAGCGCTTCGAGAGCCTCCAGGGGCGTCGCGCCCTCGAGGACACGCGCAAGCTGCTGGGGGAGGTGCTCGAGTCGCTGGGAGGCGCGGAGGCCGTGCGGACCCGGCGGATCCGCTCCCCGCGCTGAGGGCCGCGCGGCGGGCCCCGCTCAGGCCGCGATGTATCCGAGCGCCAGATCGAAGATGAGCATCTCCAGCCGCTCGCGGTCCTGCTCGCCCAGGTCCGTGAAGGTGAAGGAGACCCGCCGAGGACCCTCGGGGGCGGCGGGGGCGAGCGCGACCACCTGCGCGCGGCCCACCACCGGCTCCTCGTCCTGTTCCGGCAGCCACAGCACGAAGCCGCCGAGCTCCCCCTGGGCGGGAGTGCCGGCCAGCATGCAGGAGAAACCTCCCGAGGAGATGTCCAGGGTCCGGCTGCGCGCGGAGCCCGAGCGGAAGCCGATGTCCACGGACATGCCCTTGGGGACGCGGAAGTTGCGCCGGGCGGCGGCCCCCGGCTGGAGCTTGTGTCCCTGGGCCGCCAGCAGCGTGCTCGCCAGCTGCTCTCTCGCCTCCAGATAGAGCTCGCGCTCCTCGGTCGTGTGCAGCTTCCGGCGCGCCCGCTCGTGAAGTTCTCGGAAGCTCGTCAGCCAGGCGGAAAAGTCCATGGGTCCTCCGAGGCGCCATTCTAGCGTGCTTTTTCGGACAAAACCGCCGGGTGCATTAATCTCGTTTTTCAGTTCTTCAAGGAAAGGCTATCAACGCTACCTTCCCGTCTTTCCCCTCGCGGTTCCCTCGGGGTGGAGGTTCGTATGAGCAGCCGGAGCAGGAGCGGTCATCCCTTGAAGTGGCTGGTGGTGCTGGCGGTCGTGGCGGTGGGTTGCGGTGGCGGCCCGTCGTCCGTGGAGAGCGTCGAGCTGAAGGGGGCCGATGAGGAGCTCGGCACCAGCGCCGACGCGCTGACCGGCTGTGTCACCGCCGGCGCGAGCCTCCAGACGACCACGAACCTGAACCTGAGGAGCGGACCCGGGACGAGCTACGGCATCCTCCTGACCATGCCGGGCAGCAGCATCGCCCGGGAGGTGGGCGGGGGCTGTCCCACGAGCGGCTGGTACAAGCTCACCTACAGCGGCGTCACGGGCTGGGCCTCGGGCACCTATCTCACCCTGGTGGCCGGCTCCTCGACGACTCGCGACGACGCCATCACCCGGGCCCAGGGGGCGATGGGCTTCTCCTACTGGTGGGGCCATGGCGCCTGGAAGTCTGGCGCCGCCGTGGGCTCGTGCTCGGGCAACTGCCCGAGCTGCACGCACAGCGGCTCGTACGGCGCGGACTGCTCCGGCTTCCTCGCCAAGGCCTGGGTGGTGCCTGCCACCAACAGCAACGTGTCGGTCGACTCGCACCCCTACGGCACCATCCACTTCAACTCCGACACCAGTCAGTGGACGACCATCTCCCGTGACAGCCTGCTGAAGGCGGATGCCCTCGTGTACAACCAGGACGGCGCGGGCCACACCTTCCTCTACGAGTCGGGGGACGGCTGGGGCAGCATGTGGGCCTACGAGTGCAAGGGCTGCGCGTACGGCTGCGTGCACAACCTCCGCACCGCCACCACGACCTATCACGCCATCCGGCACTTCTAGCCCCTCGGAGGCTCGAGCCGATGTCCGGAAGGGAAGAGGCCATGGAGTCGCGCAAGCGCGCTGTCGTCGTCATCCTGGGGCTCGTCGTGTTCGCGCTCGGCATCGTGGCCGTGACGGCGGCGACGGGCGGCAAGGACCGTTCGGAGTCCGGCCCGCGGCCGGGGGGGCCGGAGGCCGCGGCGGCCCGGGGCGGCGGTGCCATTGCCATGGCCTCTCCGGGAAGCAAGGGGGGCGGACAGGCGTCGGGTGCCTCCCAGCCCGCCTCCAGGCCCGGGGAGGTTCTCGCGGAGCTGGCCTGGGGCTCTGGCGACTCCCAGCTCGGGCGCGAGCGTCCCCAGGAGGGAAACCCCGAGGCGCCCATGTCCCTCGCGGTGTCGCCGCTCGGGGACGTCGTTGTGCTGGATCAGGTCAACGGCCGGCTCGTGCGGCTGGGCCCGGACGGCAAGGTCACCGGCACTCTTCCCATCACCCAGCAGGCCCCTCAGGACGTCGCCGTGGCGAAGGACGGCACGGTGCTGGTGCTCGACCGGCTGCGGGACAAGACCGTGGCCATCATCGATCCCTACACGGGCGCCCTCAAAGGAGACCTGCCCGTACAGGGCGAGGGCATCCCCAATCCCGGCGGCATCACCGGCACCTTCGTGGATGGAGACTCGGTGTACGTCGAGCGCGAGCACGGCGCGCTGATCCGCATCGGAGACCTTTCTGGCAAGGCCGACACCACGCGCCCGGAGATTCCCGGCCGCCCCACGCGCGACGGCCGTGCCTACGTCCTCGCGCGCATCATCGACGGCCCGAGCGGCCGCCTCCTCCTCAATGTCGTCGATCGCCCGTCGGGCCAGCACCGCTACACCCGCGAGTACCGGCTTCAGTTCCCGCTGATGTTCATCACGCTGCTCGACTCCGACCGCGCCGGCATCCTCTACCTGGCCGTCGCGGGCGAGCTGCCCACCGGCAAGGCCAGCCCGGCCACCGAGCCCGCCGTGCGGCTCTTCTGCGTGGAGCCGCTGGACGGCAAGGTCATCGGCCAGACGGACCTGCCCCTCAACACCCTGCCCGAGGAGACCTTCCGGGACTTCACCGTGCTCGACGAGGGTGGCGTCCTCTACCAGTACCGCACCGAGTCTGGCGTCTCCCTGCGCCGGGCCGACTGCCGGTAGGCGGGGCGGAGCAAGCCTCCTCTGTCGGTCACCGTCCAGGAGTTCGGTCCCGTCGGGTTTCTCCGATTGCTGGATGGCGCTCCGCTCTGTTACCCTCGTGTGGATTTTTTGATTGATAAAATAGTCAATCAAAAGGAGATGGGCATGAAGATCGTGGTCGACTGGGACCGCTGTGAGGCCAACGGCGTGTGCATGAACGTGGCGCCGGAGGCCTTCAACCTGGACGAGAAGGACACGCTGCACGTGCTCACGGAGAACGTGCCACCCGAGCTGCGAGCCAAGGTGGAGAAGGCCGTGCGTGACTGCCCCCGCCAGGCGCTCTCCCTGTCCAACGACTGACCCGCGCAGTACCCCCCTGAAAAGGAGTTCATCGATGTCCGCCCAGATGCAGTTCAATCCCTACGCACCCGGCTATGACGTGAATCCCTATCCCGCGCTCGAGAAGCTGCGGACGGAGGCGCCGATCTTCTACTGGGAGCAGGGGCGCGGCTGGCTCGTGAGCCGGTATGAGGATGCCGTGGCCGTGCTCCGCGATGGCCAGCGGTTCTCGCCCAACCGGAATCACTGGGAGTTCGCCTCGGCGCTGGGCGACTCCGCGATCGTCCCCGAGCTGGCGGAGCTGAACAAGAACGGGCTGTTCGCCCTGGACGCGCAGAACCATGCCCGCGTGCGCAAGCTCGTCAGCCCCGCGCTCACCCCGCGCGCCATCGAGCGGCTGCGCCCGGAGATCCAGGCCATCGTCGATGAGATCCTCGACGGCGTGGCGGCCAAGGGCCGGCTGGACGTGGTCAATGAGTTCGCCGAGCGCATCCCCGCGCGCGTTATCGGCTCCATGCTGAAGATCCCCAAGGGGCGCGAGGAGCTGTTCCAGGACTTCACGAACGCGGTGGTCAAGAACTTCCTCCCCGGCCTGGTGGCTCCCGAGGAGCAGGAGATCCTCCGCCGGCACATCCGCGACGGGCTCGCCCTGGTGAGCGAGACGATCGACGAGCGGCGCCGCAATCCGCAGGAGAACGACATCATGACCACGCTCATCCAGACGGAGGAGCAGGGGGACAAGCTCAACAAGGAGGAGCTGCTCTCGCTGGTGTCCGCGCTCATCGTGGGAGGCTTCGAGACCACCGTCCACCTGATCGCCTTCTGCGTGTACAACCTGCTGCAGCGGCCCGAGGTGGTCGCGCAGGTGAAGAGCGAGCCCGAGCTGTTCAAGAACCTGATCGAGGAGGTGCTGCGCTTCGACAACTTCGGGAAGATGGGCATCGCCCGCTATGCCCTGGAGGACGTGGAGCTGAGCGGGGTGCACATCAAGAAGGGCCAGATGCTGCTCCTCATGCTCAACAGCGCGCTGCGCGACGAGAGCACGTTCGACAAGGCGGATGTCTTCGACGTGCGGCGCAACACGAACGTGAGCATCGCGTTCGGCCACGGGGCGCACTACTGCATCGGGGCCAACCTGGCGCGGCTCGAGGTGCAGATCGCCGTGGGCACCCTGGTGCGCCGGTTCCCGGAGCTGCGGCTCGCGAAGCAGCCCTCGTTCGGGCCGCACCCCGTCATCCGCCGGATGGAGGCGCTCGAGGTCGAGCTCCGCTCGCCCTCGGCGTGAGTCACTCCGGTACCCGGATGAAGCGGGTGCTGGGAGTCTGGGTCGGAGTCCTGCTGGTGGCCGCCTGTGGGCCCACCCTCCCGAGCCGCTCCTCGCTGTAGCTCACGCGCCGTACGTCTTCTCCAGGTAGGCGACGATGTCGGCGGACTCGAACATCGCCGTGCCGGTGTTCGGGTCGGAGAGGTAGGGCACCATCATCCGTCCCGAGCGCGCGACGAAGTCCGCGCGGCGCGGGCTCCCCTTGGCCACGTTGTGCAGCAGGTAGGGGAGCTCCAGCCGGCAGAGCGCCTCGCGGACGATGCGGCAGTAGGGGGAGGCCTCGAAGCTCCACAGCTCCAGGGGCTTCTCCGGGGCGCGGTTCGGCCGGGCCCTCGCGCCGCCGAGCCCGCGCGTCCACGACGCGAGCATGGAGCCGGCGGTGGTGAGCGGCCCGAGCGCCAGCGCGGTGGGCACCTTGCCATCGCCATACGTCTCGAAGAGGTAGCGGATGATGGCGTTGGACTCGTACATCCGCTGGCCGGTGTTCGGGTCCACGAGGTAGGGGAACTGCTGCTTGCCGCCCAGCTCTACGGCTCGGGGACGGAAGCGGGTGCCGCCCTTGGGGCACGGGTAGATGAAGGCCTCCAGGTCGAGCAGGCTGAGGGCCTCGCGCACCTTGCGGCAGAAGGGGCAGTTCTCGAACTCGTAGAGTTCCAGCGGCTTCTCGGGACGCTTGCCGAGCGCGCTCACGCGCATGCCCAATCCGAGCCGGGCCACGCTGGCCGCGAGGGACGTGGTCACATCCAAAGTGCGGTTCATCGCTCTCTCTCCTCCGGGTGGGGCGTCTCGGGGGTCACCCCGGACTTCCCGGCCCGAACTAAACATGCCGTCCCCTCGGGTGGCGTGGAAACGCGTCCTCGAGTTCCCGCCAGGACAGCGGCCAGGCATCGGGCCCCGGCCGGAGAGCACGTGAATGCCTCACCCCGAGGTCCGCTCGAAAGGGTGACACACACGAGGAGGCTGCACGTGAACGCATGGAAGATGGGTTGGGTGCTCGTCCCGGCGCTGCTCCTGGGCGGGATGGGCTGTGTGACTCCGGGCAAGAGGACGGCCACGGGCGCGGCGGCGGGCGCCATCGTGGGGGCGGGAGCCGGGGCCGTGGCGGGGAGGAACTGGGAGGGGGCGGCCATCGGAGCCGGCGTGGGGGCCGCGGCGGGCAGCGCCGTGGGCAACTACCTCGACCGGCAGGCGCGCGAGCTGGAACAGGTCGCGGACACCCGGCGGACGGACCACGGCATCCTGCTGAACCTGCGCAGCGAGCTGCTCTTCGACACCGACAGCTCCGTCCTCACCGAGGACGCCATCACCCAGGTATCGCGCATCGGAGACATCCTCACGAAGTACCCGGAGGATCGCATCCGGGTCGAGGGCCACACCGACAGCCGGGGCACGGTGGCCTACAACGAGGAGCTCTCGTTGCGCCGCGCCGAGGCCGTCGCGCGGGTGTTGACCTCACGGGGCGTGACGCCGCGGCAGATGCTGGTGCTGGGCATGGGGGAGTCGACCCCGGTGGCCTCGAACGGCTCCGAGCAGGGCCGCTCCGTCAACCGCCGGGTCCAGCTCCACATCACCGTGCCGCCCGCCTCGTGAGGAGGTGCGCCGGCGCCTCACTGACTCCACCGCGCATCGAGCAGGAACCGGGAGATCCTCCCCGATAGCCAGGCCCGGAACTCATCGGTCGTCGGAGGGCAGTGCAGGCAGTTCTCGATGAGCTCCGTGTCCTTCAGGTTCGGCAGGACCTTCGCCGCCCGGTCGAGCAGCTTCCGCCCCGGAAAGCTGAGGTCCTTGTCGGCTCCGATGACCAGGGTCGGCGCGGTCAGGCTCGCGAGCTCCTCGGGCTTCGCGAGGGGCGGGATTCGCATGTCGAGATCGATGCCGCGGAAGGCCTCGCCCAGGTAGTGCGTCCAGTCGTCGCCAACCGTGGTCAACAGGTGCTGCACGGATCGCTCGAGCCGCTTCTCGCTCGGGAACGCGCGATACAGGAGCATCGGCAGGCCGAGCTTGAAGAAACCATCGAGGGGCGGACCGCTGACCATGCCCGCCGGGACGAGCAACACGAGCCGGTCGATCCTCTCCGGTGCATGGGCCGCGAGCCGAAGCGCGACGAAGCCGCCGTAGCTCACCGCGATGACGTGCGCCTTCGCGAGCCCGAGGCCCTCCATGACCTCGGCGAGCCAGATTCCATACGAGTTGTCGCTCACCGAGGGCCGCACCTCGGCGCTCTTCACCGACTGGCCGATGATGTCGACCGCATGGACCCGGAACGTGGACAGCAGGGGGGCGATCTCCCGGAGCACGAGCGCGGACGACGCCAGCGCGCCGTGCAGGACGACGACCGGGGGGCCATCCTCCGGGCCGCCGACGAGGACGTGGGTCTCGCCGTAGCGCGTGGGCACGCGGCGCTCGGTGGTCTTCGCGGGAATCCGGGAGCGGATGGTCTGGTACCAGCCCTCGAGGGCGGTGCGGGCGGCGGGCGTCTTCACGAGCGATTTCATTTGCGGGTCCTCCGGGTAGGGGGTCGTGGCAGGAGTCCGCGCAGGTGCTGGGCGACGAGGCCGTCGACCATCCGCACCGGTGCGTCGTTCGCGCCCTGGGCCCAGGCGATGAGCGCGAAGTAATAGAAGGACAGGTAGGCCACGGCGAAGAGCGGGGCCTCGCCGGTCGCGTCGACTCCGGCCTTCGTGGCGGCGGCCTGGTAGAGCCCGGCGATGCGTGCGTGGACCTTCGTCACCTGTCCGGAGAACCGCTGCGCCCACGGCGGCTCGGCGAACAGCGATTCCTTCAACAGTGTCCGCGAGAGCTTCGGGTGCGCCTGGTAGTAGCCGAAGAACGACTCGGTGATGGCGTGGAGCTGCGCCTCGAGGTCCGCCTCGGGCAGCTCGCGCAGCGCCCGCTCGATCGTCTCCTCCAGGTCATCGAAGAGGGCGGCGTGCAGCAGCTCCTTCTTGTCCTTGAAGTGGACGATGACCGTCGCCGCCGACACGTTCGCTTCCGCCGCGATGGCTCGCAGGTTGGCCTCCTCGAAGCCGTGCTCCTCGAAGTGCCGGCGCGCGGCCTTCAGGACCCGGAGGCGGGTCTCTTCCTTCTGCTGGGCACGGCCGGTGGGCATGGCGCTCCAATTCGCTGAACACGTTCAATGAACATGTTTAGCGAACTCCACCGGCCGGCGCAACCCGGGGGGGACGTCAGCCCAGCCCGGCGAGCAGCTCGGCCAGTCGCTCCGGCTGCGAGGCGAAGGGCGAGTGGCTGGCATCCAGGGTCTTCTGCTCGAACGGATTGCCGGGGGTGAAGGCATCCGCGTCACGGATCATCAAATCCTGGAGGGCGGGTGCCAGGGCACGGTCCTTGGTGCAGCGGATGTAGGTGCGCGGGATGCGGCCCCAGCGCTCGCGCGTCGCACCGACCTCGGTCGTCCAGAGCGCGGTGGGCAGGTCCGGCGTGAGGGTGAGCGCGAAGGGGAGGAAGCCACTGGCGTCCACGTCGTTGTAGTAGGCCGTGCGCAGGGCCTCCATGTAGGCGGCATCCCCGCGCGGGTTGATCCGGACCGCCCCCAGCGTCGCGAGGTTTCCGATGAAGAGCGTCTCTCCGTACCCCGTCTTCGCCTCGGGCAGCGCCCCATAGGCGCTCGGCTTCTTCAGCCGCACGGGGCAGTAGGCACTCAGATAGACCAGCCGGCCGACCAGCTCGGGGGCGAGCTCTCCCACCCGGGTGATCACGGTCCCGCCGACGCTGTGGCCGACGAGGAGCGGCCGGGTTCCGCCCTGAAGCTTCTTGAGCGTGTCGATCACCGCGGAGGCGCAGTCCTCCAGCGTGATGCCCGCCTGCGGAGAGGGCTCCTCGGCGAACCGCTTCCAATCACCCGTGAGATACGAGGAGGGAAAACGGGCGTTGAGGCCGTGGCCCGGCAGGTCGATCGAGACCACGCGGTGTCCCAGGCCCGAGAGGTGCCGCGCGACGCGTCCCCAATGCAAGGCGTTGTGCCAGGCGCCGTGCACCAGCAGGAAGGTCCTGCTCGTCGAGCGTGAAGCGGGCCGTGGCCCGAGTGCGTGTGCACCGAGGGGGAGGGTGGCGGCCCCGAGTGCGGTGTTCTTCAACAGGTCCCTGCGGTTCATCTCATCCTCGCTTGTGCGAAGCCCCGAGCGTCTCGACGAGCCGGGGGCGACGTGCCTCCAGCTCGGCGAGCCGCCGTTCGATGTCGGAGAGCTTCTGGTGGTTCAAGGGGTGTCTATTTGAGGAGCCCATAGGGCTTCCACTCGAGGATCTTCAGCTCGAACCCGGCCCGTCTCTTCTCGGCGAGCCAGTCCTCGAGCGCGCGCAGCGCGGAGGCCTCGTCATCGAAGCGTTGGCTCTCGCCATCCCGTGTCACGAGTGTGTTGCCCTTGACGATGGCCGAGGTGTATTCGGACTTTCCGCCGTACCTGGCGAGCTCGCGCTCGAGAGGGCCGCGGCCAGGAATCGTGGTCGTGACGCGGAGGAAGTCCCCCTCGTAGCGGGCCGCGAGGCGCCGCACCTCGCGCGCGGCGGCGTCGGGACCGTCGAAGGCGAAGCGAAGCGTCGTCTTCGTCCCATTGTTGTAGCCCGCATGCACCTGCACGAGGGCGTCGAAGCGCTCGATCTCGAGGAACAGATCGCTCCGCTTGCGCCAGAAGGTGACGCGCTCCGAGGCCTTCGTGGCCTCGGGGGCTGGCGAAGGCTGGCTCTCGAGGAACTTCTCCCCATCATAGATGTGCACGCGGAACGCGCCCGGGCGCAGCAACCACACCTCGCCGGTCTTCCGCTGTGCATAGACGACGTCCCTGGCGGTCGCGCTGACGGGCGAGCGCGCCACGATTCCGGCCACGTCGATGCCCTCGAGCTCCTCGGCCGTGGGCCCGTCCGGTTCGCGCCGCTGCCTCGGCTGGGGCGTCTCGGTGAAAACCGGCTCGTTCCGTTCGAGACGCTCGAAGAGCTGGTCGTGATGGATCTCGCCGAGATCGACATCATAGAGCCCCGGGACGAGGAAGACGGAGGCGAGGGACGCCGCCTCCTCACCCGAACGGCCGTTCTCGAAGTGATGCTCCGCGTGCACTTCGCCGTAGCAGGAGACGTCATGGTCGTACTCGTCGAGGAAGCGCACCGAGAGCTCGCCGGCGACCACGAGACTGTCATCGTTGTAGATGCCCTGGATGACATCGCGCACCACGAGGTCGCCGAGGACCAGGAAATTCCCCGACGTCCGGAGCCCGCGCGCGACGCAGTTGCCGACGACGACGACCGTCGAATCGGGTCCGCAGTCCTCGAGCACTCCTTCGACCTCGAGATTGCCGAGGACGACGAGGGGGCTGGTGATGTTCAGCGAGCCAGAGGCGCGTGCGTTGCCGGTGACGACCGTTGCCTCGGACACCGACGAGTCGAGCACTTCGTCCCTGGGCTCGAGGAGCCCGCGCATCACGACGGCCGCGAAGCCAATATTCGTGAGGGGCCCGGGGCACAGCGCCTCGGCGAGCCGCGCGGGGGAACGCGACGCGGCATCGCCGAACTCCTGTGCGAGGGATTCGACCTCGGGCGCTCCGTGATGGGAGAGCGCCTCGAGGACGGCGCCGTCGAGCCCGGCGAGTGTGGTTTCGGCCTTGGAAAGGAAGGTGTCTCGGTTCAGGTTCACGGCCGGTGTATACGACATCCTGCCCGAGAAGAGGGCCCCCGATTTCCCGGAAGGCTCGGGGGCCCTTGATGCTACGGCGCGGGGGAGGCGCCGAGTCCAGCGAGGATGGACGTCAGGGAGCTGCGCAGCTCGGCCTCGTTGTTCGCGCGGTAGAACTGACCCTGGCCCGCCTTCGCGATGCTCTGGAGCATGGGGCTGTGGTCGTTCTGGCCCACGACGAACGTCTGCACGGACTGGTTGCCGCTCCTGTCACCCCGCAGATCCGAGTGCGACAGGAAGAAGGCCACATCATCCATGAAGTTCTTGTTGCCCGCGCCCAGACCAACCGGCCAGTTGTAGTCGGTGTAATCGCAGTCCGCCTGGGTGTACGTCCCGCTGGCCGGGGGATACTTCACGGCCTGATGGCAGTAATTGATGCCACCCACGTTCGGGTTCTGCTCGGGGTTGGCCGGGCTGAACTGGACCAGCGTCCCATCCGGATGCCTGGCGCCCTGGGCCTGGAGGAGCTCCATCATCCGGGTGATGGGCACCGAGTTGTCTTCATACCGGGGCGTTCCGCCGGTCACCAGGATGACGGCGGTGCGCTGGTTGTCGAAGCAGATGGACTTGTTGTTGCCCTCTCCCTCCCAGGGCTGGCCCGGCAGGTAGGTTCCGTTCACGGGATCGTTGTAGGGAGCCTTGAGCCACTCGTCCGGGGCGGCGGCCCAGGTCGCGCCCGGCTGGCCCGTGTAGGGATTGTCATACGTGCCACCGTCGCAGCACCCCGGCCAGCCCCAACCCGGATCGATGGGCTGTGCGAACCAGCTCCCCCAGCGGTTGTCCTGCGTCTGCGAGGAGAAGTAGCCGCCCAGGCCAAACAACGCCTCACCGGCGTTGCGGTCCTGGTTGCGGAACTGGATCTGGTTGACGGCACGCTTCAGGGCGGCACGGTCGAGCGCCGTCTCGTCGATGGCGGGGGTGGACTTGTCGCAGCTCGGGCTCATCCCCTTGATGAGGTCCGGCGGATCGAACCAGCCCTGATCCCTTCCGAAGGCAGCCACGCCCATGCGCGCGTTGGTGGCCTGGGCGATGGCCTCCTTGATGGCCTTGCGCGCCGCCACGAACTTGGGCGGACGCAGGTTGAGGATGCGGCCACTGATGACCCACTTGCGATACGCCTCGGCGGGAAGCGGCGGATCCCCGGGATTGGGTGTCGGGCCATTGAGACCGGGCTCGGTCAGCTCGGAGACCATCGGTCCGCGCCACCACCCCTTGGTCTCCAGACACGACATACACTCTTGCATCACGGGAGAGTCGTAGTACGCGGACTTCCAGTTGACCACGGTGTAGCAGGCGCTGAACGCGTCACCCTGGGGGGCCACCGCGTTGAAGAAGCTGGAGAGGGAGTACGGGTATTCCTCCGTCTGCCAGGCCAGACGCCGCCCGCGCGATTGATAGAATTTGTCCGGCTCGAAGAACTTCGACAACAGGTCGGGGTCCGCATCGTAGATGACGGAGCCATTCTTCGCCGGATCGGGGCTGTTCTTGTCGAACCAGCTCATCGAGGAGACCAGCGCCGGGTCCGAGCAGCCCGTGTTGATGTTGTATCCGGCGGGCCCATCTCCTCCGAGATCTCCGGGGGCGGGCTCCTCGGGGGTGGGGTAGTAGCCGGGCGTGAAATCCTCGGGGAGATACTGGGAGAACTCCTGCATGGACGCGTTGTTGTCCACCAGGAACATGACATTGGAGGGAGGCCCTTCGGCCTGACTGGCGGCGGGGAACAACCCCGAGACGCCAGCCGCCATGATCCCCACCGTCAATCCCAATCCTTGTCTGGGAAACCGTCTCGAAGGAATTCTTCCTGAACCGGAACCATTGTGCATATCGCGAACTCCTGCCTGTCAGAACCGTAAACGGCCGTGAACTCGAACGGGTTCGATGCGGCTTTATTGATACACCAATTGAGCAATCAAATCCAGGGTTGAAAGCTTATCAGTGGGTGAGAATCCGCCGCCGCGGAAGGAGCACATGTGAGGCTTTTGTAAGTGCCAGTTTTCCTGTTTCGCTGGGTTCCCGGGGTGTGAGATGGGAGAAGGCAGTGGCTCCGCGAATGTGCCGGGCCAACAACCCGAGGTTGGAATGACGTTGAAGAACTTCACGCAGAATGCTTCACGCTTCGTGTATTCGGTTTCGCTTGTCGCCGTCATGGGGTGTGGGCCGATGACCGACGAGTCCCCCCTGGGTGTGGAGACCGAACAGCAGGCGCTGGCGACGGTGAGTTACCGGAGCAGCGCCACGGCCAGCGGAGTGGGGCTCACGTCCCTTGGCATCTCCAAGCCGGCGGGGACCGCGATGGGGGATGTATTGCTCGCGCGGATCGTCAACCGGGACAACGTCACCGCGACCGTGACACCGCCCGCGGGCTGGACGTTGATCCGCTCGGACCAGAGTGCCTCGCAGCTCAAGGCCTGGGTCTTCTACAAGGTCGCGGGCGGCGCCGAGCCCGCGAGCTACGCGTTCGGCATCGATCTCAAGAGCAACCTCGCGGGCAGCATCGTGGCGTTCTCCGGGGCGGATACCGCCAACCCCATCGACACGCAGAGCGGCCAGAAGAACGGACTCACCGCGAGCTTCATCACGCCCGCCATCACCACCACCACTTCCAATGGCGTGGCGGTCTGGTTCGGCTCGCAGATCTGGACGGGCTCCGCCTGCCCGGCGAGCCCCATTGTTCCTCCCTCGGGCTTCACGGAGGTGTTCGATACGTGCCTGGTCTCCACGTCCACGGGAATCATCTATGACGCGGCGTACCAGCAGTTGGGCGCCGCTGGACCGCAGCCCGCGTTCAACGGCAGCTCGCCATATGCCAACACGAACATCGCCCAGGTCGTCGCGCTCCGTCCGGCGCGCACGGCGGGCTGCACCGTCGGAGACACGTTCTCCACCACGGTGACGACGGTGGGGACCGTGGCGTCCACCGCCATCGTGGAGCCGTCCGGCCTGGCCGCCAGCCGCGTCACCCCGGGCGTCCTCTACGTGCACAACGAGGACACCACCGCCGTGGTCGCCATCAGCACCAGCAACGCGAGCACGGTGGGCAGCTTCACCGTGGCCAACGTGACGCCGGCGGACTGGGAGGACATCGCCACGGGTCCGTGCCCGGCCGGTCAGTGCATCTACATGGGAGACATTGGCCGGGTCAGCGCGAACTTCCCCACGCCTCCGTCCACCTTCGCGGTCTACCGCATGAAGGAGCCCAACATCGCGGGTGGCCAGACGAGCGGCACCCTGACGGCGGAGCAGTTCCCGTTCAAGTATCCGGACACGCCGCAGAACGCCGAGTCCATCATGGTGCACCCGGTGACCGGTGACATCTACGTCATCACCAAGGACGGGTCCGGGTTGAGCAAGGTCTACAAGTTCCCCCAGCCGCTGCCGGCCCCGGGGACGATGTCGACCCTCCTCTTCGTGGCGAATCTTCAGCTCCCGACGAATGGTGACACCAACTTCGCCTCCGCGACGGCCGCGGCCATCCACCCGTGCGCCAACCGCTTCCTGCTCAGGACCTACCGCAAGGTCTACGAGTACCGCGCTCCGGCGGGGGGCTCCTTCGAGACGGCCTTCGCCGCCACCCCCGTGTCCCTGACGGACACCGTGGAAGGGCAGGGTGAGGCGATCGAATACGAGGCCAATGGCGCGGGCTACTTCACGATGAGCGAGAGCCCCTCGCCCTTCAAGCTGAAGTACGTCAGCCGGCAATAGCTGGCCCCGTCGGACTGGCGGCGCGGGTGGCGGTCTACGTGACTCCGCCCGCGTCACCGCGAAGTTCCCGGGACTCTCGCGAGGCCGGCTCTTTCCGACGCAACCCGGAAAATCATCCCGCGATAACCCCTGTGACGGTTTCTTCCTTCACGAGGTTCGTTGCCATGGTCGCCCCCATCTCCTCGAGCCGCACGACGGCGTTGACTGCTTCTGCCCGGACCGCGATGCCCACCGTACGGGAGGGCTCCCGCGGCCCCGCGGTGCGCGAGCTCCAGACCCTGCTCAAGAGCAAGGGTTTCAACCCCGGCGCGGCGGATGGTGTCTTCGGTCCCAAGACGAAGGCGGCGGTGCTGTCCTTCCAGCGCTCCCAGGGCATCGCGGCGGACGGCATCGTCGGTCCCCAGACGTGGGGCCGGCTGAAGGGCGCCGGTGGTCCGGCTCCGACCCCGGGTCCGACGCCGAGCCCGGGCGGGCGCGGCACGGCCGATGCGTTCGTGCAGAAGGCGCTCGCGCAGAACGGTGACCGCTACATCTTCGGCGCCGAGACCAACCTGAACGATCCCAACCCCAAGGCCTTCGACTGCTCGGAGCTGGTGCAGTGGGCGGCGCACCAGGTGGGCGTCTCCATCCCCGACGGGACGATGAACCAGCTGCCGCACATCCAGCGCGCGGGCAAGGGAATCTCCGTCGAGCAGGCGCTGCGCACCAAGGGCGCGCTGCTGTTCCGGCCGGGCCACGTCGCCATCAGCCTGGGCGATGGGCGCACCATCGAGGCCAAGGGCTCCAAGTACGGCGTGGGCATCTTCAGCGCCCATGGCCGCGGGTGGACGGCCGGCGGCCTCATCCCCGGCATGAAGTACTGAGGACCGAGGCCTGAAGCGCCTGGACCGGTTGCTCTTGCGTCCTTCCCAGGTCGATGTAGGTCCGCATCATCTGGCGGGTCTGGGCTCCGACCTTGGTGAAGTGGACCCGCAGGTAGGTCTCCAGGTCGATGGGCGCCACCCGGGAGGCGACGGCGAGCAGCACCCTGAAGAAGGCCGGCCGGAGGAGCGGGAGCACGGAGGATGCGCTCGTCCGTGTGTGCCGGGCCGCGATCTGGACCGCCTCCCGCACGGCCCCCTGGAGCCGCTCCAGGTGCTCCGGCTCGAGGAACCGGTCGAAGCGCCATCCCGCGGATTCCAACTCATTGATGAAGACGGTCAGCACCGCGGTGGGAATCGCCGCGGCCCGGGTCACGTCCCCGCTGCGGCTGGCCGGGTACCCACCGGCGCGCAGTCCCCGGAGGACTCCCTGGAGCCGCTCCTCGGGCCCGCTGAACAGGCCGCGCGCCATGGGGGGCATCCAGAAGGCCGTGCCGGGTCCCACCGGGTCTCCGGGCTTCAGCGGCGCGTGGTAGCTGAGGAAGGGAATCATCCCGGAGACGAGCCGCTCCTCGGGAACCCATTGCAGCAGCCAGTCCCGGTCGTCCAGCGCGGGCTGGAGCATGACCCAGGTGGCCTCCCCCGTGGCCCGGGCCAGCTCTCCCACCCAGTTCCCGTCCCGCAGCGCCGTCGAGGAGACGCAGAGCCAGACCTGGTCCCACCGCTCGGCCGCGACCTCCCGGGCCGAGACGCGCACGCCGAACCCGGAGAACAGGACCGGCCGGGGGCTGCGTGAGAACAGGCCGAGCTCGTACAGCGGGTAGCCCCGCCGCGCCTCTTCCGCGTACTTCTCCTTGACCAGGAAGGCCAGCTCGCAGCCGGCCGCCTGGAGGTACTTCCCAAACACCTGGCCGACCGCACCTGCACCGACCAACAGGACTCGGGGGGCTCCGCTCATGGGCGCTCTCTTACCCCAGGACCGGCCTCGGGAACCGGGATGATGGCTCCGGTGAGCCCGCCTGCCGGGCAGGGGAGGGCGGATGACCAGGGCGGCGGATCCCCAGCCCCGAATCCGTTATAAGCGTGCCCGAAATGTTCACAGGACTCATCCAGGACATCGGTGTGGTGGAGCGGATCATCCCCGGCGGGATGACGGACGTGTGGATCCGCACGGCGCTGGGCGCCCGGGACTTCGCGCTCGGCGAGTCCATTGCCGTCGATGGCGCCTGCCTCACCGTCGTGGAGCGCGGCGGGGACTCGTTCCGCGTCCAGGCCGCCCCGGAAACGCTCCGGCGCACCACCCTCGGCGGTGCCAGCCCCGGCTCGCGCGTCAACCTCGAGCGCGCCCTGGCCCTGGGCGACCGGCTCGGCGGACACCTCGTCAGCGGCCACGTCGACGCCGTCAGCGAGGTCCTGGAGACCCGGCCCGAGGGCGGCTCGTGGGTGATGCTCTTCCGGCTCCCCCCGGAGCTCGCCCCCTTCTTCATCGAGAAGGGCTCGGTGGCCATCGACGGCATCAGCCTCACCGTCAACTCGGTGGGCCCGGACCGTTTCGGCGTTCAGCTCATCCCCGAGACCCAGGAGCGCACCACCCTGCGCGCCAAGGCCGTGGGCGAGCGCGTGAACCTGGAAGCGGACATGATTGGCAAGTACGTGGCGCGGCTGGTGTCGCTGCGCCAGGGGCCCGGTGGTGGGCTCTCCGAGGCTGTCATCAAGGCGGCCGGTTTCGGCGGTTGAATCGAAGGAAAGGCCAGGAGCACGCATGGCGCGCGGCAGGCAGCAAGAGTCGGACAGCATCTCCCTGGTGGAGCGGGCGCTCGCGGAGATCCGCAAGGGGCGCATGGTCATCCTCACCGATGACGAGGACCGTGAGAACGAGGGCGACCTCGTCATGGCGGCGGAGAAGGTGACGCCCCAGGCCATCAACTTCATGGCCACCCATGGGCGCGGGCTCATCTGCCTGTCCCTCACCGACGAGCGCCTGCGCCGCCTCAACCTGCCCCTCATGGTGCAGGACAACACCTCGTCCTTCCAGACGGCCTTCACCGTCTCCATCGAGGCCTCCCACGGCGTCTCCACCGGCATCTCCGCCGCGGACCGCGCCCACACCATCCAGGTGGCGGTGGCCCCCAACGCCAAGCCCAGTGACCTGGCGCGTCCCGGCCACGTCTTCCCCCTGCGCGCCCGTGACGGCGGAGTGCTCGTGCGCACCGGCCAGACCGAGGGCAGCGTGGACCTGGCCCGCCTGGCCGGCCTGGAGCCCGCCGGCGTCATCTGCGAGATCATGAACCCCGACGGGACCATGGCCCGCCGGCCAGACCTGGTGAAGTTCGCCCGGAAGCACAAGCTGGTGCTGCTGTCCGTGGCCGACATCATCCGCTACCGGCTGGAGCGCGAGCGGCTCGTCAAGCGCATCAGCGAGGCCACCATCGAGCGCCGGGGGCAGGGCGCCTTCCAGGCCTATACCTACGGCAGTGACGTGGACAGCTCGGTGCACGTGGCCCTCGTCAAGGGCGATATCTCCGGCCGTCAGCCCGTGCTCACCCGCGTCCACCGGGCGTGCCTCGTGGGCGACCTGCTGGGCAGCGCCGGGTGCGACTGCGGCAGCCAGCTCGAGCAGGCCTTCCAGCGCATCCAGGAGGAGGGGCGAGGCGTGGTCATCGTCCTCCAGCGCGAGGTGCCCGCGAAGCACCGGCTGGAGTGCACCCACGTCTCCAACGAGGTGTCCGTGCCGGGCAACAACGACCAGACGCGTCTGCGCGAGTTCGGTGTGGGTGCGCAGATCCTCAAGGACCTGGGGTTGTCCCGGCTGCGGCTGCTCACCAACAACCCCAAGAAGATCGTGGGGTTGGAGAGCTACTCCCTGGAGGTGGTGGAGCAGATTCCGCTCACCCTGTCCGCCGAGCCGCCCCGCCGCCTGGCCGCGCGCCGCCCGCCCCGCCGCCGCAAGACGTCCTGAAGGCGGCACCCAGGAAAACTCCTTGGCGACGCCAGCCGGGTGGCTGGTGTAGAGAGGAACCGCACATGCCTCGCTACATCGAAGGTGACTTTCTTCCCCCCAAGGGCCGTTTCGCCATCTGCGTGGCCCGTTTCAACGCGTTCATCACCGAGGAGCTGGTGAAGGGCGCCGTCGACACGCTGGTCCGTCACGGAGTGGCCGACGGCGACATCGACGTCTACCGCTGCCCCGGTACCTACGAGCTGCCGGCGCTCACCCGCCGCGTCTCGGAGTCGCGCGCCTACGTGGGCATCATCACCCTGGGTGCCGTCATCCGCGGTGGCACGCCCCACTTCGACTACGTGGCCGGTGAGTGCGCCAAGGGCATCGGCAACGTGGCCTTCACCTCCCAGGCGTCCGTCACGTTCGGCGTGCTGACGTGCGACACCGTGGAGCAGGCCATCGACCGGGCCGGCGTGAAGGCCGGCAACAAGGGCGCCGAGGCCGCCATGGCCTGCATCGAGATGGTCAACCTGCACGCCAAGCTGGCTACGCTCGCGACGGAAGGAAAGAGGAGCTAGCCATGGGCGCGCGCAGGACGGCACGGGAGCGGGCGCTTCAGGCGCTCTACCAGCTGGAGATGACGCCGGGCTCCGTCCACGAGGCCCTCGAGGCCGCGTGGGCCGCCACCGAGGAGGCCCGCAAGGAGCCCGAGGCGGTCAAGTTCGCCCGCGAGCTGGTGGATGGCGTCATGGCGCACCGCGCCGAGATCGACCGGCTCATCGAGCAGCACAGCCATAACTGGCGGCTGGATCGCATGTCCCGCATCGATCGCAACGTGCTGCGCGTGGGCGTCTTCGAGCTGAAGTACCGCCCCGACATCCCCAAGAAGGTGTCCATCAACGAGGCCGTGGAGCTGGGCAAGAACTTCGGCACCGAGGAGTCCAGCGCCTTCGTCAACGGCCTGCTGGACCGCGTGGCCGCGGCACTGGGGAAGCAGTGAACGTCACCTCCTACGAGCTCGGCCTCGAGGGCCTGGACGCGCTGCAGGGCGTGGATGCCCTCTGCCTCTTCGTGGGAGAGGACGACCGGCCCCTACCGGGCTCGGCCGGCTATGTGGACTGGCGGTTGTGCGGCGCCCTGTCGCGCATCCTCCAGTCCGGCTTCTTCGTGGGCGCCCAGGATGACTCCCTCCTGCTGCCCACGGACGGCCGCTTCTCCGTGCCTCGCATCTTCGTCATCGGCCTGGGGCGTCGGCAGGCGTTGGATGTCTCCTCGCTCGGCGAGGCGCTCGCCAACGCCGCCCGGGTGCTGGCCAAGGCGAAGGTGGAGGGGGTGGCCCTCGAGGTGCCCGGCGTTGGAAAGCTGGAAGACGCCGCCCGGGCTTCCGCTTTGAACGACAAGTTCCTCCCGGCTTTCAAGGGACAACGGGTCGCCGTACTGGCTGACAAGGAGCTTGCCCGCCGGCTGCCCGGCCGCAAGGGCTGACGATCCGTGCCGCCAGTCGTTCTGGTACGATGGGGGGCCGGTTCCAACGAATGAAGTTCAAGATCCTGATCGTGGAGGATTCCAAGGCCTCGCGGGAGTTGATTGCCGCGACGGTGGAGTCCATCTCCGGTCTGGAGGCCATCGTCACCAGCAGTGGCTTCGAGGCCCTCAAACTCCTGCCCCGGCATCGGTTCGACCTCATCATCACCGACATCAACATGCCGGACATCAACGGGTTGGAGCTCATCAACTTCGTCAAGAAGAACCCGAACTACCGCGACACGCCGCTGTTCATCGTCACCACCGAGGGGCGCGAGAAGGACCGCGACCGCGGGCTGGCGCTGGGCGCGGCCGAGTACCTCGTCAAGCCCTTCTCTCCGCAGAGCCTGGAAGGGCTCGTGCGCCGCTACCTGAAGCTCGCGTGAACCAGGCGGGAAAAGCACTGTCGGAGTTCGTCGCCGAGGGCACGGAGATCCTCGAGGCGCTGGGCAGGGATCTGCTCGTGCTGGATCAGCAGCGCGGGCAGGAGCCGGATCCGGATCTCATCAACGGCATCTTCCGGGCGGCGCACTCGCTCAAGGGGCTCTCCGCGCTCTTCGGCCAGGAGCGCATCGCGAAGCTGGGCCACCAGGCGGAGGATCTGCTGGACCGGCTGCGCCTGGGCAAGCTGTCGCTGGATGACCGGGTGCTGGACACCCTCATCGAGTCGCTGGACGTGCTCCAGGGCCTGCTGGCGGAGGCCTCGCGCGAGGAGTCCACGCCCGTCATGTCCCAGCGCGCGGTGGAGCTGGGCTCGCGGCTGGCGAACATGGGCGCCGCGTCGGCGGCGGTCGACGAGGATCCGCTGGACCGGTTGGAGCTGGATCCGCAGGTCCGCGCCGTCTTCACCGAGTACGAGGAGCACCGCCTGCGCGAGAACGTGCGCCGCGGCGTGTCCCTCTGGCGCGTCCGGGCCGCGTTCGACCTGTCCGACTTCGACACGGGGCTGGGCGAGCTCAACTCGCGCCTCAAGCCGCTGGGCGAGGTGGTCAGCACGCTCCCCTCGTCGGAGCCGGGTGGGGCCACCGGCATCGCGTTCGATCTCATCTTCGGCGCCAAGGTCTCGGCCGACGAGCTGGCCGCGAAGCTCCAGGGCACGCCCGCGCAGCTCTTCGAGCTGAAGGTCCGCCCCGCCGCGGGCTCCGAGGCGCAGTCCGCCCCGGCCCCCGTGGCGCAGGTCGTCCGGCGTTCTGGCGCCGAGGCCCCCGAGGAGGCTCCCGCCGCTCCCGCCGCCCCCAAGAAGAGCGCGCGGAAGAAGGCCAGGAGCTCCAAGGCTGGCGCCACCTCGGAGACTCCCGCCCCCCAGGCTCCGGCCCTGCACGTGGTCGAGCCGGTCAGTCCGAAGCCGCACCGGCAGGAGCCGCTGTTCCACGACGAGTCCGACGCGCCCACCCACCTCCGGTCCGAGACGTCCGCGCCTCCGGTGCGCACGCTGATGGAGGATTCGGGCTCCCGGGGGACGCGGTCGGAGAGCGAGTCGCTGCGCTCACTCACCCAGACGGTGCGCGTGGACATCGGCCGGCTGGACGCGCTGATGAACACCGTGGGCGAGCTGCTGCTCATCAAGGCCAACCTCCAGCGCATGGCGGAGGCCGCGCGGCAGGATGGCCCGGTGACGGTCTCCAAGATGTGGGGCCAGGAGCTCTCGCGCGAGACGCGGCAGCTGGAGCGCAAGCTGGACGCGCTGCAGCAGGGCCTGCTCGAGGCGCGCATGGTGCCGGTGGGCCAGGTGTTCGACAAGCTGGCCCGGCTGGTGCGCCGCATCGCCAAGGACGCGGGCAAGGAGATCGACTTCGTCATCAGCGGCGGCGAGGTGGAGCTGGACAAGCTCATCGTCGAGGAGCTGAGCGATCCGCTGATGCACATCATCCGCAACGCCATCGACCACGGCGCCGAGTCGCCGGAGGCGCGCGAGGCGGCGGGCAAGCCGCGGCGGGCCCGGGTGTCGCTGCGGGCCGAGCAGAAGGGCAACCACGTCGTCATCGAGGTGAGCGACGACGGCTCGGGCATCGACGAGCAGGGCGTGCGCGAGATGGCCCTGCGCAAGGGCCTCATCACCGAGGCCCAGGCGCGGGAGATGAGCCGGCGCGAGATGCTCAACCTCATCTTCCTGCCGGGCTTCTCCACCGCGCGCAGCGTGTCCGAGCTGTCCGGCCGCGGCGTGGGCCTGGACGTGGTGAAGAACAACATCGGCAACCTGTCCGGCATCATCGACGTGTGGAGCGAGCGGGGGCAGGGCACCGCCTTCCACCTCACGCTGCCCGTCACCCTGGCCATCATCCGCGCCCTGGTGGTGGGCGTGAGTGGGCGCACCTACGCGGTGCCGCTCAACAGCGTGCTGGAGATCCTCTCCGTGAAGCCCTCGGAGATCCGCACGGTGGAGCGGCGCGAGGTGCTGGACACGCGCGGCACCACGCTGCCCCTCATGCGCCTGGCACGGCTCTTCGGCCACCCCGAGCGCACCAACGACCGGCACTTCGTGGTGGTGGCGGGGCTGGCCCAGGAGCGGCTGGGCATCGCCGTGGACGAGCTGCAGGGCCAGC
The DNA here is from genome assembly GCF_024623785.1 of Archangium lipolyticum. NCBI lineage: Bacteria > Pseudomonadati > Myxococcota > Myxococcia > Myxococcales > Archangiaceae > Archangium > Archangium lipolyticum. The sequence continues at coordinate 74,698 of NZ_JANKBZ010000034.1, read as the reverse complement.
AGGACATCGTCGTCAAGTCCCTTGGAGGCCGCCTGCAGGGCGTGCGAGGGATCTCCGGAGCGGCGGACCTGGCCAACCGGCGGACCGTGCTGGTGCTGGACGTCGGCGCCCTGCTCGAAGAGGGAATGAGCCTGGAGCGGCGGCGGGCGTGACGCCACCTCCCCCAGGGCTGCTATCCTCCACACCGTGCCCTCCCTGTCCGTCCTGCTCGACAGCTTCTTCTACCGTCCGGACGAGGACGTCGGTCTCCTGCAGGAACTGGTGGCCGGCACCGACGAGACGGTCGAGCCCATCGCCGAGGAACCTCCCGAGGAGTATCTGGCCTTCCGGTTGGAGGAGGAGCACTACGCGGTGCCCATCCGCGCGGTGCGGGAGATCGTGAAGGTGCCACCGCTCACGGAGGTGCCTCGCGCCGCGGCCAACCTGCTCGGGGTGATGTACCTGCGCGGCGAGGTGCTGCCCGTCTACGACGTCAAGGTGAAGCTGCGGCTGACCGACAAGGCCCCGCTGGTGGCGGGCCCGGACGCACCGGAGCCTCCGCGCCGCGCGCGCATCATCGTGGTGCAGGCGGAGGACGGGCTGGCTGGCATCTGGGTGGATTCCGTCTCCGAGGTGGTGCGGCTGCGGCCCTCCATGCTGGAGGTGGCTCCGCCGGGCGTGGGCGGCGGGGAGCGCGACTGCGTGGTGGGGCTCGGGCGGCGCAACCAGCAGCTCTTCATCCTGCTCGACATCTGGCAGGCCCTGGCATGAGACAGCGCTTCAATGTCCTGTCACAGCCCCGGCCCGACGAGGCGGCGGCGAGGGAGGAGCGGGATCCGCTCGTCCAGCTGTGTGCCTTCTTCGTGGGGCCGGAGGAGTACGCGGTGGACATCATGCGGGTGGAGGAGATCCTCCCGCCCCAGCGCCTCACGCCCATCCGCGGCGCGCCGCCCTTCATCGAGGGCGTCATCCACCTGCGCGGCTCCATCATCCCCGTGGTGGACCTGCGCAAGCGGCTGCTCGGCGGAGAGGCCCCGCCGGCCACTCCCAAGACGCGGCTGCTGGTGTGCTGGCTGGGCCGCAGGCGCGTGGCCCTCGTCGTGGACCGGGTCTCCGAGGTGGTGCGCATGCGGCGCAGTGAGATCAAACCCGCCCCAGCCATTGGCGCGGTGGGCCCGGCGCCCTTCGTGGTGGGGGTGTGCGGCCCGCCGGAGCGGCTCAAGCTGCTGCTGGACGTGAAGGCGCTGCTGCTGGCGGAGCTGGTGCGCGACACCGGCCGGAGGATGAACGGATGATGGAAGAGGGGCGGAACGCAGAGGAGGCGCGTTACCGGGCCCTGCTGGAGCTGGACGTGTCCTCGCCGGATGCGCGCGAGGAGCTCGTGGCCGGGCTCCATGACGAGAGCTGGCGTGTGCGCCGTGCCGCGGCGGAGGGACTCACCCGGCTGCCGGAGCGCGAGGCGGTGGTGGAGCGGCTCGTCTCCGTGCTGGGAGAGCGCGACGAGACGGGCGCGCGCAACGCGGCGGCGGAGTCGCTGTCGGCCATGGGCGAGCACGCCGTGGGGCCGCTGGTGCGGCTGCTGCTGCACCCGGATCCGGACCAGCGGAAGTTCGCCGCCGACATCCTCGGCCAGCTGGGGCGGCTGGAGGCCGAGGACGCCCTGGTGCGCGCCATGGTGGAGGACGTGGATCTCAACGTCCGGGTGGCCGCGGCGGAGGCGCTGGGCCGGATGGGTGGCAGGGTCGCGGCGCGCGCGCTGGAGCGCATCCTCCATGACCCCGAGCCGCTGTTGCAGCTGAGCGCGCTGGAGTCGCTCGCGGCGCTGCGCCACCCGCCGCCGCTGCCGGAGGTGGTGAGGCTGCTGGCCAACCCCACGCTCAAGCGCAGCGCCTACCGGGTGCTGGGCCTCATTCCGCAGCTGGCGGCCACGGAGCTGGTGTGCCGGGGGCTGGGCTCGGAGTCCCGCTCCACCCGGGAGGCGGCGCTCGTGGCACTGGGCACCCAGGCGCTCCTGTCCGAGTCCACCCAGCGCTCCGAGATGGATGCGGCGGTGCGCCTGGTGCTGAGGCGGCTGCCCCAGGCGGCCGAGTGGGTGGCCGCCGCGTTGGTGTCAGAGGACGGGGAGCTGAAGGCGGGAGGGCTCGTCGCGGCGGCGGCCCTGCGCGAGCCTCGGCTGGCCCCGCTGGTGGCGGAGGTGGCGCAGGAGGAGCGGCTGATGCCGGAGGTGGTGCGGACGCTCTCGTACTTCGGCCCGGAGGCCGGGCGCGAGCTGCTGTCGAGCATGGACCGGCTCTCCTTCCCGGCGCGCGAGGTGGCGGGACAGGCGCTGGTGGAGATGGTGGACGCCACGTACGTGCCCGAGCTCGTCCAGATGCTGGAGTGGGGCGACCTGGACTTGAAGATGGTGGCGGTGCAGGCGCTCGGCAGGACGCGCTCGCTGGATGCGGTGGAGCCCCTGTCGCGCCTGCTGTCCCAGTCGGAGCTGTGTGCGCTGGCGGCGCGCGCCCTGGTGTCACTGGCGGCGAGCTTCCCCACGCAGGTGCTCCAGGTCTTGGAGGATGCGCTGACGCACGGGGCGGAGCCCGCGGTGCTCAACGCGCTGGTGCGCGTGGGGGGAACGGGCATGCTGCCCCTGGTGCGGCGTACCGCCCGCGAGGCGTCCGTGCCGCTGCGCGCCACCGCCGTGGAGGTGCTGGCGGTGGTGGACCCGATGGGAGGGCTGGAGCTGGCGCGCCAGGCGTTGGCGGACGAGGCCCCGCGGGTGCGTGTCGCGGCGGTGCGGGTGCTGGGCCAGCTCGGAGATGCCTCGATGGCGGGACTGCTGAAGCGGGCCCTGGGCGACGAGACGATGGAGGTGCGGCTGGCCGCCCTGGACGCGGTGGGCGAGTGCGGCGCGGTGGAGCGCGCGGCGGAGCTGGAGGCCCTGGTGCAGCACCCGGATGGGGCCATCGCCTTCCGGGCGGTGCAGTCGCTGGCCCGGTTGGGGGCCCTGCGGGACGAGGTGCTTCAACGCGCGGTGGACCATGAGGATCATGAGGTGGTGAAGGCGGCGCTGCTGGCCGGCGCCGTCTCGGCGGAGGGCGTGTCCCTGGCGGTGGAGCTGCTCGGCCACCCGAGCTGGGACGTGAGGGCCGCCGCGGCGCGGGTGCTGGGAGACTCGGGTGGTCCCGAGTGCCTGCCGGCGACGCGTGCCGCCCTGGCGGCGGAGATGGATTCACTGGCCCGCCGCGCCCTCGAGGACGCGGTGGATCGACTGTCGGGACGTTGAGGAGCTGGGAGGTCCGGGGGGTGATGCCTTTCGATACAGGCAAGCCGGAGATGTCCGCGGAGGAGTTCCGCCTGTTGCGGGACTTCGTCTACGGCCATTGCGGCATCCTCGTGCGTGACGACATGAAGTTCGTCATGCAGCGGCGGTTGTGGCCACGGCTGGAGGTGCTGGGGCTGACGGACTTCAGCTCCTACTACCGCTACCTGCGCTTCGACGCCCAGCGCCGCGCCGAGCTGGAGACGGCCATCGAGGCGCTCACCACGCACGAGACGTACTTCTTCCGCGAGCCGCGTCAGCTCAAGGCCTTCTCCGAGGAGGTGCTCCCGCGGCTGGAGCGCCGCAACGCGCGCACGAAGCGGCTGCGCATCTGGTCGGCGGGGTGCTCGTCCGGGGAGGAGGCCTACACGGTGGCCATGCTGGTCAAGGACAGCGGGCGCTTCGATGGCTGGGACGTGGAGGTGCACGGCACGGACATCTCGCGCCGGGTGCTGGCGGTGGCGCGCCAGGGCGAGTACGGGCCTTCCGCGCTCCGGGCCACGGCGCCGGACAAGATCGCCCGCTACTTCGATCACGTGGGACCCACCCGGGTGCGCGTGCGCGACGACATCCGCTCCTGGGTGACCTTCGCGCACCAGAACCTGCAGGATCCGGAGACGGGCCTGCTCGTGTCCCGGATGGACGCCGTCTTCTGCCGCAACGTGATGATCTACTTCGACACCCCTGCCCGGCAGCGGGTGCTTCGTCACATCTACGACAAGATGGTGCCAGGAGGGTATCTGCTCCTGGGGCACTCGGAGAACCTCATCAACCTGAGCGCGGATTTCGAGTTGGTGCACCTGCGCAGTGATCTCGTCTATCGCAAGCCGGAGCTCGGCGGAGGGCTCGCGCCATGAGCCTGATGGAACCGGTGAAGGTGCTGGTGGTGGACGACTCGGCGCACAACCGCCGGTTGCTGACGGAGCTGCTGGAGTCCTCGCCAGACGTGAAGGTGGTGGGCACGGCGGCCGACGGCAACGAGGGGCTGCGCCAGGTGATGGCGCTGCACCCGGACGTGGTGACGTTGGACCTGGAGATGCCGAGGCTGGGGGGCTACTCCTTCCTGCGGCTGCTCAAGAGCACGGCGCCCACGCCGGTCATCGTCATCTCGAGCTACGCGCACAAGACGGACGTCTTCAAGGCGCTGGAGCTGGGAGCCTTCGACTTCATCGCCAAGCCGGTGAGGCCCACGCCGGACGCGGTGGAGAAGCTGCGCCGGGAGCTGCAGGAGAAGGTGCAGGCGGTGCGGCTGGTGCGCTCGTCGGATCCGAAGCCGGTGCGCCGGCCGAAGACGGTGACGGTGGAGCCCGCGTTCGTGGCGGGCATCGGAGCGTCCACGGGCGGGCCGCCCGCGGTGCAGCGGCTGCTGGAGTCGCTCGCGCCGGAGCCGTCGATGTGCCTGCTGGTGTGTCAGCACATGCCCAAGCAGTTCACCCGCGCCTTCGCGGAGCGGCTGGACAAGCTGGGGCCCTTCTCCGTGCGCGAGGCGCAGGAGGGGGACGTCGTGGCACCGGGCCACGTCTTCATCGCGCCCGGCGGGCGGCAGCTCGTGGTGTACCGGCAGACGGGCCAGTACGTGCTGGGCACGCCGCCTCCGACGATGCAGGACAAGCACGCGCCCTCGGTGGACCGGCTCTTCATGAGCCTGGCCGAGGCGTTCGGCTCCAAGGCGGTGGGCGTGGTGCTGACGGGCATGGGCTCGGACGGCGCCGTGGGCGCCAGGGCCATCCAGAAGGCTGGAGGCGAGGTCTGGGCGGAGTCGGAGGAGACGGCCGTCATCTACGGCATGCCTCAGGAGGCGGTGGCCACCGGGGCGGTGAGCCGCGTGTTGCCGCTGGGCGACATCGGCCCCTCGCTGGTAGAGCTGGCGCGCAGGAGGCGGTGACATGAAGACCTTTCCCACCGAGTTCGCGGACCTGCTGACGCCCAAGGGGCGGCGCATCCTGGAGGGCCGCGACCGCGACGCGTGCGGCGCGCTGATGCAACCGGGGCGGCGCTTCGTGGCGCTCGGCGGGGTGCTGGACGCGCGCAAGGCGGCGGCGTGCCGGGACGCGCTGGAGAAGGCGCTGCGGGGCACGCTGACGGAGATGGAGGACCCGATTCCCCCGGAGAGCATCTGGGGGATGACGGAGAACTACGCGGAGCAGCTGCCCAAGACGGTGCGGGTGAGGACGGCGCTGCTGGAGAGTCGGCGCTCGCGCTCGTGGAAGGCGGCGGAGGAGGTGGGGCTGGTGGGGATGCTCCACTCGGAGAGCTTCGCGGCGTTCGCGGCGGCGGTGAGCGGCAGGGCGCTGCGGCGCAAGTGGGGCATCCAGGTGCTGTGCTACGGCCCGGGGGACTACGCGGGTCCGCACAACGACCACCACCCCGAGGATCCCGAGGCCTTCGACGGCTACGTGGACATGCACCTCACGTTCGCCACGCCCGCGGTGGCGCACCAGTGGCTCATCTACTCCAAGGGTGGGCACTTCACGGAGATGCAGAGCGTCAACACCCTGGGCGGTGTGACGGTGTACCGGCTGCCCTTCTGGCACTACACCACGCCCCTGATGGCGAAGCCGCGCGGCGAGGAGGATGCGCGTCGGTGGGTGCTGCTGGGCACGTTCCTGGACGCCCCGAGGGAGCACCGCCGGGGTTCCGCCATCGAGCCACCTCGCGCCGCGTAGGGTCTGGCCGCTCACTCACCCCGGCCCTGGCGGGCACCCGTTCCTCCCGGGCGCTCGCGTGCGAGCACCTCGCGCAGCCGGGTGACGACCTCGGGATGCTCGGCGGCCACGTCGTGCTTCTCGGCCGGGTCGGCGGTGACGTCGTACAGCTCCACCTTCACGCCCGACGGAGTGGGCAGCTCCAACAGCTTCCAGCGATCCAGGTACAGCCCCCGGTGTCTGGCGGCCCGCACCGTGGCCTCCCATTCGGGCTTCAGGGCGATGTCCCCCGTGGTGGGGTCCACCATCGCGGTCTCGTAGACCCAGGGGTAGGGGATGCGCACCTCCTGGTAGGGCTGACCGTCGCGGTCGGAGAACCAGAGGTCCGTTTCGAGGAGGGCGGGCGCATCCGGCACCGGCGGGACCCGGGCGCCCGGCGCGACCCAGGAGGCCAGGGAGCGGCCCCGGAAGGTGTCCGGGGCGGGCACGCCGAGCAGCTCCAGCAGGGTGGGCGCCACGTCGATGGACCGGGTCCGCCCCTCCACGATCCGGCCCGCTTCCACCCGCCCGGGGAGGCGGAGCACGAAGGGGATGCGGAGCGCGGCACTCCCCCACAGGTGCTCGCCATGACCGAGGCCCCGGCCCTCCTCGTTGGCCAGGTGCTCGCCGTGGTCCGAGAGCAGCACCACGAGCGTGGAGTCGGCCTGCCCCCGCCGCTTCAGTGCCGCGAGCAGCTCTCCCACCAACGTGTCGAAGGCGAGCACCCCCGCGTCGTAGTTGGCGATGAGGGCGGCGATGTCCTCGGGCGTGGGGGGCGTGGCGTTCGGAGGTACTTCCATCTGGGGCGTGGCGCCGAAGCGCCAGGGGCCGCGATAGCCCTCGGGGATGAAGCGGCCCTCGTACGGGTGGGGCGCGGAGTAGGGGAAGTGCGTCGTGGACGCGAAGACGAGCAGCGCGAAGGGCTCGTCGGGCCGGAAGCCATCGAGCGTGCGCAGCGCGGCGCGGCGCAGGGGCGAAGGGTCGGTCAGCTCGGGGAGCTGGCCACGTTCCGGGAACAGGCCGGGCACGAGCGCCGTCCACGGCAGCAGGGCGACATGGGTGATGAGCATCCGCTGGCGGATGAGGTCCGGGAAGTTGAAGGCGGGGGCCTCCACGTGATGGAAGCCGAAGCGGAAGCGGGAGAAGAGATCGCCCGCGTAGTCGGAGAGCACCGCGGTCCGCCAACCCGCCGCGCCCAGTGCGCTCGCGAGCGTGGTGAGCGGAGCCTCACGCGCCTCGCGGCCCACCAACGTATGACGGAGGGGGTGCTCGCCCGCCCATTGCGAGGTGAGGAGCGTGCCCCACGAGGGCGCGGTGCGAGGCACCTGGACGACGGTCTCCCGGAAGCGGGTGCCCTCTCGCATCAGCCGGTCGATGTGCGGTGAGGTCGCGCGGCCATACCCGTTGCCGGAGAGGTGATCCGGGCGCAACCCGTCCGACGCGAGGATGAGGAGGTTGGGGCGGGGAGACGCGGTGATCTGGGGCTCCTCCTGGAGTGCCCAGCCCAGGAAACAGAGCGCCGTCAGCACGGCGAGCGAGACGGGTGCATACCCCCACCGGGGCAGGCGGCGGACGCCGCGGAAGGTGAGCGCGAGGGTCACCATCACCACGGGCCCGAGTGCCACGGCGCGCCACGTGGCGGGCGATGCGCCACCGAGCGAGAGCAGCAGGGCCTTCGTCCACGCCGAGCGCTCGTACAGGGTGGCGGCGTAGAGGTGCGGGTGGTGGGCCATGTCCGCCAGCACCCAGGGCACCTCCATCACCAGGCACGCGAGCGCGCTACCCCAGAACACGGTGCGGCGGCTGGCGCGCAGGGCCCACAGCCCGGCCCCCATCCATGCTCCCAGGATGAGCCCCACCACGGTGTACGCCAGGATGAGGCGGCCCACCTGTCCGAGCACCACGCTCCGGAACTCGTTCCACACCCTCTCTTCCAGGACGCGGCTCTCGTTGCCCTGATAGCCGAGCTGCATGTTGAAGATGGCGCAAAGCGTGTACAGCGCCAGGAAGACGAGCAGTCCAGCCCGGCAACCGAGGATGAGCGCGCGCGCGAGAGAAGGTCGTGACTCGGAGGCCATGTGCGGTGGACAGCCTGCTCCAACCGCCGTTTCCGGAGGGGGAAAGCTCCCGGGGAGTGCCACCGAGTGAACGCGGATGGCTCAAGGCACGCGCCGCTGGTCCACCTCGTCGAGCCCGCGAGCGTCGAGGTGGGCCACGTCACCCCATTGGGTGACGGTGAGGCGGTGGCCGTCACTGTGGAGCCGGTTGATGCCGGCGTTGCGCAGCTCATGCTTGCGCGGTGCATCGAGCGACATGCCCTGCGCCGCCCGGTACAGGCAATCCAACACTCCGCCGTGCGCGACCAGGGCGATGCGTCCGCCGGGGTGGCGGCGCGCCAGCGTCAGGGTGATGTCGACCACGCGGGCGTGGAAGTCGACGAGCCGCTCGCCGCCCTTCGGCGCATGGTACGGCACCCGTGCCTGCCACGCCGCGAATGCCTCCGGGTACCGCTCGGAGACCTCGGCCTGGGTCAGTCCCTGGAACTCACCGTAGTGGCGCTCGCGCAGTCCCGGTTCGGTCTGCACGGCGAACGGCCGCCCGGCCGCGAGGGCTCGCGCCGTCTGGAGGGCCCGGGAGAGGTCGCTCGAGTAGATGGCATCGAGCGGCTCGGACTGGAGTGCCAGGCCCAGTGCGGCCGCCTGGGCCTCGCCGTGTGCGTTGAGAGGCACATCGAGCTGTCCCTGCAACCGCCGCTCGCGATTCCAGGCGGTCTCTCCGTGACGGATGACGATCAGATGGGTGGGGGCAAGCACGGTGGGGACAATGAAAGCTCCTCGGCTGGCTTGCAATGGCGGACGTCCGTGAGCCCGGGTGCTCGCCTCACCACGGGTGCGTGGTTGCTTCCACGACTTCGGGAGGGGGCTCGAGGGTGCTGTCGATCGCCAGGGCCACGGCTTCCTCGAACTCCTCCAGAGGACAGGTCTTGGAGAGGACGTAGCGGACGCCTGGAATCCAGGGGGCCCGCCGGGTGCTGTGCAGGATGATGGGAATGGACTTGAGCTCCGGGTCCTGCAGGAGGCGCTTGCAGAGCTCGACTCCATCCAGGCGAGGCATCATCCAGTCCGTCACGATCAGGTCCGGCCGATGCCGTCGGGCCAGCTCCAGGGCTTCCAGACCATCGTGCGCATGGATGACCTGGTAGCCCACGACTTCCAGCACGTCGGTGTAGAGCTCCAGCAGATCCATCTCGTCATCGACCAGGAGTACCGTGCTCACGGCGCATCCTCGCTTTCCGGAGCGCCTGACCTGAATGGCGTTTCGCGCCCCTCGATAAGGAGGAGTTGCCCACACTTCACGTGTGATTCAACGGAACTGCCGCGACAGCTCGTCGATGCGGCGCAGCTCGTCCTGGGACAGGGTGAATCCCATGGAGCCGACGTTCTCCTCGGCGTGGCGCCGCTTCGTCGCGCCCGGGATGACGACCACCGTGTCGCCATGGAAGGTGGCCAGCCAGTTGAGGGCTACTTGCGAAGGAGTGACGCCGTGGGCAGTGGCGATCTTCCGGAGCTCCTCGATGAGAGGCCGGCTGCGCTCGAGCCCCTTGGCGCGGAAGCTCGGCAGGAACTTGCGGGGGCCGACGCGGTTGCGGATGAGCGAGGGGTCTTCGTGGAACTTGCCCGACAGCAAGCCCTGGGCGAGCGGCGAGTACGCGATGATCGTGATGCCCAGCTCCTTGGCGGCGGCGAGCACCCCGTTGGATTCGATGCGCCGGTCCAGGAGGCTGTACTGCATCTGATTGGAGACGAGCGGCACGCCCCGCGCGGCGAGCACGGCGTGGGCCTTGCGCATCCGCTTCTCGGAGAAGTTGCTGACGCCCACCGTGCGGATCTTCCCCGCCTGGACCAGGTCGGCCATCGCATTGGACTGGGCCTTGACGGTGGCGAGAGAGAAGGGCTGATGGATCTGATGCAGGTCGATGGGGAAGGGGCTCAACGCCGAGAGGCGATCGCCGATCGTCTTGCCGATGTGGGAGGCGAAGCGTGGGAAGGGAAACCACTTCGTGGCGACGACGACGTCCCCGGGCTTCTTGCCCAGGCGCGTGAGGGCGGCGGCGAGCGCGCGCTCCGAGCGGCCATTTCCATAAGCCTCGGCGGTGTCGAACCAGTTGATGCCGCCGCGCAAGGACGCGTCGACGATCTCCTGGACGGTGTCGGCGGGAAGGGCTTCCCAGAAGCCGCCGGCCAGACCGGAGCCCTCGGAGAACTGCCAGCACCCCAGGCCGATGGGGGAGATCTCGATCTCGGACTGTCCCAGTCTGCGAAGCTTCACGTAGGTCCCTCCTGCCGCGCGGGGGCGCGGGCCTTGGCGGGCGCGCAATCTCCCGTGCTTTCCAGCGGAGGGCAACGCCGGTCCTTGGGAGGGCAGCCGGGGAGCCGGGCGCCTACACCCGGTTGGACCCATCCCACACCTCGGCCCTTGCCGGCCCCCCGGGCATGCCGTTAAAGCGGCGAGGTGCGTTCCCTCTGTCTCCGCTGCCTTCGTCCCCAGGTCACCTGCTACTGCGCGCAAGTGCCCCAGGTGGAGTCGCGCACGCGGGTCGTCTTCCTTCAGCATCCCCGGGAGCGTCGGGTGGCCATCGGCACGGCCCGCATGGCGCACCTGGCGCTGCCCAACTCCGAGCTCTACGTCGGCGTGGACTTCTCCGGCCATTCACGGCTCGAGGAGCTGGCCGCCCGCCCCGAGCGCGTCGCCGTCCTCTTCCCGGGTGAGGAGGCCATCCCGTTGGAGGAGGCGCGCGAGCAGCCCCCCGAGACGCTCATCGTGGTGGACGGCACCTGGCCGCTGGCGCGCAAGGTGGTGAAGACGAACCCGCTGCTGGCGGGGCTGCCGCGCATCGGCTTCGTGCCGCGCCGTCCGAGCAACTACCGCATCCGGGCCGAGCCGGCGGACCACTGCGTCTCCACGATCGAAGCGGTGGTGGAGGTGCTGGGGGCGCTCGAAGGAGAGCAGGAGCGCTTCGACAGCATGCTGCGCGCCTTCAACTACATGGTGGACACGCAGCTGGACCGCCAGGCGACGCGGACGGAGCCGCCGCGCCGGCGCATCTACAAGTCCGCGTGGCAGCCGCCGTCGGAGCTGCGTGCCATCTCCGAGGACTTCGAGCACCTCGTGCTGCTCTACGCCGAGGCCAACGCGCACCCGTCGGGGGAGGGCATTCCCGCCGAGCTGGTGCACCTGGTGGCGATGCGTCCCTCCACGGGAGAGCGCTTCGAGGCCGTGCTGGCGCCGCGTCAGCCGTTGGCGCGTAGCACGCCGCTGCACGTGGAGCTTCCGGAGGAGACGTTGCTGGCCGGAGAGCCGCTGGAGGCGGGCCTCGCGCGCTTCCAGGCCTTCCTGCGTCCGGGGGACAAGTTCGCGGTATGGACGACGTTCGCGTTGGATCTGCTGCGGCGCGACGGCTTCCCGGTGCCCGATGCGGTGAACGTGCGGCTCTCGTGCGCGAGGGCCCTCAAGCACAAGTCGGGAGGCGTGGAGCAGGGCGCGGCGCTGCTGGGGGCGCCCCTTCCGGAGCCCTGGGCGCCGGGACGTGCCGGACGGCGCATCGCGGCGCTGGAGGCGGTGGTGCGCGCCCTCGACGAGCGGGGCCGGGCCACCGAGCCCCCTTCGCGCAACCGGCCCGCGGCCTGACCCTTCAGCGCTTGCCCTGGGCGGGCGCGGGGGTCTTGGTGGGGGAGGGCTTGCCCTGCGTCCCCTGGGTCGTGGGCTTCCGGGTGGGCGGCGGTACGGCTTTCGCCGCCGGGGCCACCGCCTTCACCTGGACGGGGGTCGCGGGCGGGGGCGCGTGAGCCGCCGCGAGGAGCGGCTTCATCGAGTCGCGCAGCTCCCCGCGCACCACCGCGCGGAAGTCCTCCTGCACCGCGGCCCGCACCTCGCGCTGGATGACGTCCTTGAATTCCTCGCTCTGGAGGGCGGCCTTGAGCTCGTCCTGCACCAGGGCCTTCACGTCCCCGCGCAGCTGGCCAAGCGATTGATCCAACCCCTTCACGTCCTTGTGGAGCGGGTCCACGGCCTTGCTGATGCTGTCGAGCGTGGCGCCGGTGACGGCCATGATGAGCTGCTGGGTGCTCTCGCTCTGGCTCTTCAGCTCCGTCTTGAAGGTGCCCAGGGCGTCACGCATCGCGCCCAGGGAGGCGATCTCCCGCTTGAGGTCCTCCAGCTCCCTGGCGCGGGAGTCCAGCTCGGCCTTCTTCTGATCGAGCAGGGCCTGGGTGTCGCGCAGCAGCGTCGTCTGCTGCGAGCAGCGCGCGTCGATGGAGAGCAGGTTGGCGTAGGTGTTGCCGGTCATCTGGCACATCGACACCGCATCCTGCGAGTCGAGCAGCACGAGCGAGGCGCTCAGCGCGAGCAGGACGATGGAGAGCATCGTCAGCGCGGCGCCGCGGGTGATGCGCGAGCTCGATTGCAGGTCCGGGCGCTCGAACCAGCCCCGCCGCGGGCCCAGGAGACCCGCCAACGAGATGACGACCAGGGTGAGCAGGGAGAGCGCCTTGCCCGGGGTGATCTCCAGCACGAGCTTGGAGACGAGCTGGACCGCCTGCCACGTCGAGCCGGTCTCGATGTCGAGGTCTCGGCCGGGGGTGCCTTGCTCCGCGCTCCCCCAGGAGGGCTGATGGGCCTGGCAGAACCCGCGCATCTCGCTCGCCCAGGGCGGCATGGCGTCCACGAGCGAAGTGCTCGGGCAGAGGCCGAAGATGTACTTCGAGGTGCCGGTGACGAACGCGTGGTGCGTCCGATGACGCTCGGAAGCCTTCGTGAGGGCCCATTTCCACGAATAACCGAGGGACGCGATCGCCAGGGCGAGTGCGATCCAGGGCAGGGCTTTCTTCGCGAAAGCTCGCAGGGACATCGACGGCGGCTCCTTGGAGGGGCTCGCGGGAGCGCGAGGAACGGCGCGGTGCCCCGGGAGGATCGCCGAGTTGATCGACGGGGACAACGTGGGAGGAGGACGCCGTTGCCGGAAGGCGTCTTCCGGGGAACAGGGGCCCGGTCCCCTGCTACTGCTGGGTCGAGTTCACCCGCTCCAGGGCGAAGTCGATGAGGGCGATCTCCAACAGGTCCAGCTCCCGCTGGGTGAGATCCAGGAAGTTGAACGAGGCGCGGTGCTTCTCGTGCTTCTGAAACTGGGAGACCACCCGGACCCGGCCCGCCAGCGTCGAGCCATCCATCAGCTGAAGCACCACGTCGGGCCGCTCCGCCTGATCCACCGGGTGGGGCATGATCACCGAGAAACCGCCGTAGGAGATGTCCAGGGTCTTGGTCCACACGTTGCCGTAGTTCATCTGGAGCTCCACGGGCAGCGACAGCGCCACGCGGTAGTGGCGCCGGGCCTCGGGGCCCTCGAGCATCAGTCCCTGGGCCTTGAGCAGTGTCTTCGCGAACTGCTCGCGAGCGCCCAGGTAGCTCTGCCGCTCGGCCTCATCGAGCTGTCCCTGCCGTGCCTTCTCGTGAAGGGTGCGGAACTCGGTGATGAACTGATTCTCGATCATGGTGTGACCCCTTCTCCGCGCTTCTCTCTTACTTAGTGGGAATTCCGCTCCTCCGTCCATCCACGAGTGGGCGACAACCCTATACTCCGCGTCAACCCTACACCTCACCTCGTGCTCCGGCGAGCAGCCTGGCAGCGCGGACAGAAGAACAACGACCGGCCCGCCAGCTCCTGGCGCGAGATGGATGTGGCGCACCGGGGACAGGGCTGTCCCTCGCGGCCATAGACGCTGAACCTGTCCTCGCGGCGCTTGCCGGGAGTCTCCCAGGGCGCCGGGGGCGCATGGGGCGCGACGATGCGTCCATCCCGGGCCGCGTCCTCCAACAAGCCTCGGAGGGCCTCCCACAGGCGCTCGAACTCGGCCGGGCGCAGCTCGGAGGCGGGGCGCAGGGGCGGTAGGCGGGCGAGGAAGAGGGCCTCGGCGCGCAGGATGTTGCCCACGCCCGAGATGCGCTCCTGGTCGAGCAGCGCGGCCGCGAGAGGCGTCCGGCCGCGGCGGAGGGCCTCGAAGGCCCGCGCGGGGGAGGCATCCGGGCGCAGAGGATCATCCCCGAGGCGGGAGCGGAGGGTGGCCTCGGCTTCGGGGCTCAGCAGCTCACAGGCCTGGGGCCCGGCGAGGTGGAGTGTCGCCCGGGGCGAGGCGAGCCGCAGCCGGCACGAGGAGGAGGGGAGGGGTGCTCCGGCGCGGAAGTGCCGGATGTGGCCGAAGAGGCCGAGGTGGATGTGCAGCAGCACTCCGCCCTCGAAACGGTGGAAGAGGTGCTTGCCATGGGCTTCCACGCCGAGGAGCGTCCGTCCGGACAGGTGCCGGGCTCCTGGCGAGAAGCGTCCCTGCGGCGAGTCCGCGGTGAAGCCACGCCCCACGAGCCACCGGCGGTGGATGCGGGCGATACGGTGGATGATGTTCCCTTCGGGCATTCCTCCCAGGTAACGCGGAGCACATGACCTGTCTCGTCGGTCTGGGGAAAACTCGCTCGCCTGGATGTTCAGGCCGTGAATATCCGGGGCGCGGTCCACGTCGCGTGTCTGGCTGCCTGCTCACTGACCTGGCTGCCTTCTCACAGGAGAAGAAAATGAAGATTCGGAGTGGTGGTCTGCTCGCGGTCGCGATGGCTGTTCCGGCTCTGGTCGCTTGTACGCACACGCCGGTGGGCTACCGGGTTCCCGGAGAGGGCGAGCAGCGCGTGGTCGTGGTCACGGAGCGCGACGCGGTGAAGACGGGGCAGCCGGCGTGGTCGCTGGCGATGCCGCTGGGCGAGGAGGAGGACGCGTCGGTGCTCAAGCTGCTGGCCCAGGCCGAGGCCTCCGGGGCGAAGTACCTGAGTGACGTAGACGTGGTGTACGCGGCCGAGGACAACGGGCAACGGTTGGAGTGCCGGACCCACTACCTGCCCGTCGTGGCGGTGGAGAGCAAGACGTTGCAGCGGCCCCACTTCCCGATGCGGGCGCCGATGCATGTCCACGTGCCCCAGGTGACCGTCGCGTCGAGCCCCGGAGAGGTGGCGACGACCACGGTGGGGGAGACCCGGACCCAGCCGTACGTGCGCCTGCCCGCGCACCTCAGCGACATCCCGCACTACGACGAGCAGCTGATGGTGAAGCGGTGGCGGCTGCTGAGGACGGAGCCCGAGTGCAAGCCGCTCGCGCAGGTGGTCGAGCGCGTGGAGAGCCGTGCCTACGGTTGTGGCGCCTCCGCCTGCGAGGACAAGACCCTGTAAGCGCCCGGCGGGTGCTATGGTGTCCACCATGACGCAGCAGATCCGTGCGCTCGTGGTGGACGACTCCATGCCCATGCGGCGCAGCCTCATGTACGCGCTGCAGCGCCTGGGCACGTGGGTCCATACCGACGAGGCCCAGGATGGGGCCGAGGGCCTCAAGAAGCTCACCCAGGGGCGGTACGATCTCGTCCTCACCGACATCAACATGCCGTTGATGGATGGGCTCAAGCTCATCCGCCACCTCCGGCAGACGGACGCGTACCGTTCCGTCCCCATCGTGGTCATCACCACCGAGTCCGCCGTCGAGGACCGGGAGCGCGCCATGGCGCTCGGGGCCAGCGCCTACCTGATCAAGCCCGTGCAGTCCAAGGTCGTCCAGGACACGGTGAAGAGCCTGTTGCGCCTCGAATGACGGTGGCCCGCCGGGGGAGTGCTCGTCCCAGGGCTGGCCCCTGGCCCCGTGCTCCAGCCGTCAGTGGGACACGGACTGGCGCGTCTGCTGTTGCCTGGGGGCTGGCGTCCCACTAAGACGCACCCCGTCATGGCCATGAACGAGCGTTACGAGCCGCAGGCAATCGAGCAGAAGTGGCAGACCCGTTGGGAAGAGGCGGGGGTGTTCCGGGCGGGCAAGCGTCCGGGGGCTCCGAAGAAGTACATCCTCGAGATGCTGCCGTACCCCAGCGGGAAGATGCACATGGGGCACGTGCGCAACTACCTCATCGGGGACGTGTACGCGCGCTTCTTCCAGATGAAGGGCTACGACGTGCTGCACCCCATGGGGTGGGACGCCTTCGGTCTGCCGGCGGAGAACGCGGCCATCAAGGACGGTGTGCATCCGGCGGTGCGTACCCGGGAGAACATCGACTCCTTCAAGAAGGAGATCCGCTCGCTGGGCTACAGCTACGACTGGAACCGCGAGGTCAACACCAGCGAGCCCGAGTACTACCGCTGGAACCAGTGGTTCTTCATCCAGATGCTGGAGCGCGGGCTGGTGTACCGCCGGTTCAGCAAGGTGAACTGGTGCACGGGCTGTCTGACGGTCATCGCCAACGAGCAGGTGAAGGAAGGCACGTGCGAGCGCTGCGAGTCCCCGGTGGTGGACAAGGAGCTGCCCGAGTGGTCCTTCCGCATCACGAAGTACTCGCAGGAGCTGCTGGACGGGCTGGATCAGCTGAAGGAGTGGCCCGAGCGCATCACCTCCATGCAGCGCAACTGGATCGGCCGCTCCGAGGGTGTGGAGGCGGACTTCGACGTCCAGGGCGGGAGTGCGCGCATCCGCGTCTTCACCACGCGCGTGGACACCATCCACGGCTGCACCTACGTGGTGCTGGCGCCGGACCACAAGCTGGTGTCGCAGATCACCACGCCCGCGCAGCGCGCCGAGGTGGAGGCCTTCGTGAAGAAGATGGCGGCCGTCTCCAAGACGGACCGCACCGCCGAGGGCGCCACGAAGGAGGGTGTCTTCACGGGCGCCCACGCCATCAACCCGTTCACCGGCCAGCCGGTGCCCATCTGGATCGCCAACTTCGTGCTGTCCGACTACGGCACGGGCGCGGTGATGAGCGTGCCGGCGCACGACGAGCGCGACTTCGAGTTCGCGCGCAAGTTCGGCCTGCCGGTGAAGGTGGTGGTGCAGCCGGCCTCGGGTGACAAGCTGCCGTCGGGAGATGCGCTGGAGGCGGCGTACACCGAGGACGGCGTGCTGGCGGACTCGGGTGAGTACACCGGTCTGAGCTCGGCCGAGGCGCGCCAGAAGATGGGCGCGAAGCTGAAGGCCGAGGGCCGCGGCGAGCCCAAGGTGACGTACCGCCAGAAGGACTGGGGCTTCAGCCGCCAGCGCTACTGGGGCACGCCCATCCCCATCGTCTACTGCGAGAAGTGCGACCCGGAGCGCAAGGGCCAGCCGGTGCCCCTGGCGCAGCTGCCGGTGCGCCTGCCGGAGATCGACACCCAGGCGGTGCTGACGGGCAAGGGCGAGCCGCCCCTGGCCAAGGTGCCCTCGTGGGTGAACACTACCTGCCCCAAGTGCTCCGGCCCCGCGAGGCGTGAGACGGAGACGATGGACACCTTCGTCGACTCCTGCTGGTACTTCGCGCGCTACCTGTCGCCGAAGTTCGACGCGGCGCCCTTCGATCCGAAGGAGGCCCAGCGCTGGCTGCCGGTGGACGTGTACGTGGGCGGCCCCGAGCACGCGGTGATGCACCTGCTGTACTTCCGGTTCTGGACCCGCGTGATGAAGCTGCTGGGGCTGAGCCCGGTGGACGAGCCCGTCACGCGGCTGGTGACGCAGGGCATCGTCAACGGCCCGGACGGGCGGAAGATGTCCAAGCGCTGGGGCAACGTGGTGGCGCCCGCCTCCATCGTGTCCAAGTACGGCGCCGACACCGCGCGCACCTACGTGCTGTTCGCCGGCCCGCCGGAGCGTGACTTCGACTGGTCCGATGACCAGGTGGAGGGCGCCTTCCGCTTCCTGAAGCGGGTGTGGACGCTGGCCGTGCAGCACCAGGGCGCGGTCGGGGCCACGCACACGGGGGCCTTCGAGGGCAAGGCGCTGGAGATCCGCCGCGCCGCGCACAAGTGCCTGAAGCGGGTGGGGGAGGCCATCGAGCGCCTGTCCTTCAACACGGCCATCGCCGGCACCATGGAGTACGTGAACGCGCTGTACGCGCTGGGCACGCCGGAGACGGCCGCGGAGAAGGCGGCCATGGTCGAGGCCATCCGGACGCTGACGGTGGTGCTGACGCCGTTCGCCCCGCACCTGGCCGACGAGATCGCCGAGGCCTACGGCTCCAAGGAGCTCACCGTGACGCAGGGCTGGCCGGAGTTCGACCCGGCCCTGGTGGTGGACGACGTGATTCCGTACGCGGTGCAGGTGAATGGCAAGCTGCGCGCGGAGATCCGCGTGTCGGCGGACGCGGCCGAGGCGGACGTGCGCGCCGCGGCCGAGGCCGATGAGCGGGTACAGGCCGCCATGGCGGGCAAGACGCTGCGCAAGTTCGTCTTCGTGCCCAAGCGGCTGGTGAACTTCGTCGTCGGCTGAGACGGAGGCCCGGTGCCGACCGAGGTTCTCGTCATGTGCACGCGGTGTGGCCGCCCCCAGCGCGCGGGGGCGGGCCGCTGTGCCGCGTGTGGTGCCGGGCTGCCGGATGCGCCCCTGCCTCCGCCGGCCGGCTCCTCCTCGAGCCGCTTCCTCTCGTTGGAGCTCGCGGACGGGCGCGTCCTCGTCGGCGAGGGCAACCGCCTCTCCTTCCGTCCGGGCGCCTCCGCCACGCCCTTCCTCCTCGAGCTGCCCGGGCTGCGCCGCCTCTCCCTGGTGCACCGGCCGCGCTACGAGTCCCTGCTCCTCACCGCCCTGGCGCTCGGGTTGCTGCCCTTCGTCAACCTGGCGGTGGCGCGGTGGGGGCTCGGCCTGATGGCGCTTTTGGGCGTGGCCCTCGTGCTCTCCGGGCGGCGTTACACGCTCGTCCTGGAGTCCTCGGGCCACGTGGAGACGCGCTGGGACCTGGGAGCCGTGCAGCGGGGCTCCGGCCTGGAGGGGCGCCTGCGGGCCGCCTGGAGCACGCTCGCGGACGTGGTCCGCGCTCGGGGCGTGGAGGTGAGCGAATCCTTCTCGCGGGGGGGTTCCCCTCGCGCTTGACCCGCCGGATCACACCGCTACTGTGGACGTCATGTCCCGGCTGAGCGCGGTGGGGTGGGTCTTCTTGCTGTCAGGTCTCGGGTGCGGCTACCGCTTCACGTCCAGGAGCGCGGGGCTGCCCGAGGGGGTGCACGCGGTGTGCGCTCCCGTCTTCCGCAACGACACGCCCGAGCCGGGCCTGGAGCTGCTCTTCACCCAGGCCTTCCGTCAGGAACTGGTGCGGGCCGGGGCGCTCGGCGGTACGGGGGCGTGTGATGCCTCGGTGGAGGGCGTGGTGGTGTCCGTGAGCAGCGCGCCCACCACCGGCGCGGAGCCCGTCTATCAGGGGAACACGCTGGTGACCGGCCCGCGGCTCGCCAGCTATCGCGCCTCGGCGGCGGTGCTGTTGCGGCTCTCGAAGGCTGGACGGGTGATGTCGGAGACGACCGTCTCCGGCAATGAGGACTTCCTTCCGGGCACGACGAGCGCGTCCGGCGATGTCCTGGAGGCGGAGGCCAACCGGCAGGCCGCGCTTCATCGTCTCGCGGAGACGTTGATGCGCGAGGGATTCGACCGGTTGGCCAACGGCTGGTGAGACCGCGACGACTACTTCGCGGCGGCGGCGGCCTTGGCGCGGTTGGCGGCCTTGGCCAGCCGGGAGATGCGGCGCGAGGCGGCGCGCTTGTGCACGACACCCTTGGAGGCGGCCTTGTTGATGGTGCGCGTGGCGGCCTTGAGCGCGTCCGCGGTCTTACCCGCGTCCTTCGTGGTCAGGGTCTCGCGCAGGCTCTTCACGGCGTCCTTCACCGTGGTGCGGATGTTGATGTTGCGGGCGCGGCGCTTCTGCGCCTGGCGGTTACGCTTCTCTGCGGACTTGGTGTTGGCCAAGGTGATCTCCAGCTTACTTCTGTGGAAAAGAGGGGCCGTACCTACTTCGGCGCCTACCGAGCGTCAAGGCTTGCGTGATCCGTGCCACGGATCGGACGCCCATCACACATCAATCAGCGGCCTCCGAAGGCATATTCCCACTGGAGGCCGGCCGGATCCCGGAAGGTGATCCGTCCGGCGTGGGCCTCGCCCTCCACGACGCACCCGGGTGACGTCTTCTCCAGGGTGGTGCGCAGCCGCTCCACCGCCGCGGCGGACGGTGCCCCGAACGTGAGGGCAGCAGGGGAGGGAGCACCGGCCCCCGCCGTGAAGGCGAGCCGGTACAGTCCATCGCCGTACACCGCCTCGTCCGGACCCGTCCGCTCGGCGCTCCATCCCAGGAGGGGGGCCACGGCGTCCCAGAAGGCCCGCTGGGCGGCGAGGTCCGCCACCGGCAGGCGCAGCCCCACCAGGGGTGCACGGGGTACGCGGGTCGGGGGCGGCAGGCCCTTCTCCACCGCCTTGGCGGCCTGCCAGTGGCGCTCCATGTGCTCCAGCGTGGCCTCGCCCAGGGGGACGCCCTCCGCGCGCAGGGCGGACTCGATGTGTTGGAAGCGCGTGGTGAAGCGGCGGATGGCCATGCGCAGCGCGTCCTCGGCCGGCGTGTGGATGACGCGCCCGAGGTTGGCCAGCGAGAAGAGGACGTCGCCCAGCTCGTGCTCCAGCTCGTCCCGGTTTCCGGAGGCGATGGCCTCGTCCAGCTCCCCCAGCTCCTCGTACAGCTTGGCGCGCACCTCCCGGACGCTCGGCCAGTCGAAGCCGATCCGGCTCGCCTTCTCCGTGAGGCGCTCGGCGCGCATCAGCGCGGGGGCCGCCGTGGGGACACCATCCAGCACCGAGCCCTCCCGGCCCGTCTTCTTCTTGCGCTCCTCGGCCTTGAGCTTCGCCCAGTTGGCCAGCGGCTGCGGGGTGCCATCCGCCTGCTTCTCGCCGAAGACGTGTGGGTGCCGGTGGGTGAGCTTGTCGCTGATCGACTGGCACACGTCCGCCATGGAGTACTCCCCCAGCTCCTCGGCGAGCCGGGCGTGGAAGACGATCTGGAAGAGCAGATCCCCATGCTCCTCGCACAGCGCCCGCCACGGCCCTCCATCGGCCACCCGGTCCATCTCGTCGAGGACCTCGAATGCCTCCTCGAGAAGGTACGGGCGCAGCGAGCGCAGGTCCTGCTCCCTGTCCCAGGGACAATCGGCTCGGAGGCGGGCCATGATTCCCATCAGCCTGTCCAGTTGCTCCCCTGCTGCACTCACGTTTTCCTCTCCTCTCCGAGCAAGCGGGCTCCTGTAGCATGCGGGGAACCGCCCGCGAGGCGGGACAACTTCCTGTGAGCGGCCCCGTCGCCTATCATCCCGGCCTGAATGTCGCGCCTCCCCCTGTTGCGCTTGCTGTCATTGATGATGACGTGCCTCGCGCTGTTGCTGCCGGCACGTCCCGCGCATGCGCAGAAGAAGTCACAGCGTCAGGCTCCCGCGGTGCAGAAACCGTCGTATCAGGATCCTTCGCTGTTGGAGCCGGAGGAGATGACGGTCGAGCCCGATCAGACGGAGATCGACGACTCCTCCGAGGAGTCGGACGAGGGCTCCACGCGTCAGGGCCGTGGCAAGAAGGGCAAGAACAAGAAGGGCTCGGACGAGGAGAGTGAGGCCGAGCAGCCCTTGGAGATGACGGAGACCCCCGTGGTCCCCGCGACGCCTCCGCCCGCTCCGGCGCCGGTGGTCCGTCCTCCGCCTCCGCCCATCCTCACCCCGCGCGTCACCGATGCGGATCTGCAGGCCGTGTGGGACCGGTGGCAGAAGGCGGTGGCCGCGCTGGACATGGAGGCGGCCCGGAAGGCCCAGCAGGAGCTGGTGTCCCTGAAGGACGACGTGGGGGCCCTGGACATGGAGGCCCTCAGCATCGGCTTCATCCGGGCGGCCGAGGGGCGGCGAAAGGCCAACGATACGGCCGGCGCGCTGCAACTGGTGGAGCACGCGGTGGCGCTCTCGCCGAACCTTCCCTATGCGCGGCTCGCGCTCGCCGAGGCCTATGCCCGCCGCTCCCCGGGCGACGTGGGGGCGTACTCGCGTGAAATCAAGGCCGCGCTCGAGGTGATGCTGAAGGACCCGCGCTACCGGCGTCCGGCGCTGGCGGACCTGGGGGCGGTGTTCCTGGTGGCGGTGCTGGCCACGGCGGCGGTGGTGGTGGGCGTGCTCTTCCTGCGGCGGGTGCGCTACTTCCTCCACGACTTCCACCACCTGCTTCCCCGGGCGGCGGCGAGGTGGCAGTCGGCGGCCCTCGCGGTGCTGCTGGTGATCGGCACGCCGCTGGCGCTGCGGTGGGGCCTGGTGCCCGTGCTGCTCCTGCTGCTGGCGTCGGTGTCCCTGTACCTCACGGTGGTGGAGCGGGCGGTGGCGGTGGTGCTGCTGGTGCTGGCCGCGATGGTGCCGTTCGCCGCCGGGCAGATCGCCCGGTCCGCCTCCTTCGCCGGGACGGTGGCCGAGGACGTCTACGTGCTCGAGCGCGGTGGGCTCGCGGCGGAGCAGGTGGCGGACCGGGTGCGCGTGCGCCACGAGAAGAAGCAGGCCGGCTTCGCGGAGCTGTTCGCGCTCGGGCACTTCGAGGCCCGCCGCGGGCAGATGGAAGAGGCCATCGCCCACTACAAGGCCGCGGCGGTCCTCAAGCCCGATCACGCGGTGTTGATGACCAACCTGGCCAACGCGATGCTGGCCACGGGCGATCAGGACGGGGCGGCGCGGCTCTACGCCGCGGCCTCCGGGGCGGACCCGTCCCTGGCCGCTCCCGCCTTCAACCTGGCGGAGGTGTACCGCCGTCGCGCCGCGGTGGCGCCGGACTCCGAGATCGGCTCCGAGAACCAGAAGGCGCGCGATGCCCTGGGCGCCGCGCAGCGCCTGGATCCCTCCCTGCTGATGTGGCAGCGCCCGCCGGAGGATCGCCTGCTGATGAACCGCGTGCTGCTCGGCCCGGCGCTCGCCGAGGCGGACCTGCCGGCGACGGAGGACGCGGTGGCGGGAGACAGGGTGGAGGCGCAGCTGTCGCGCCGGCTGCTCGGAGGCGGCTCGGGGATGGCCGCCTGGGGCCTGCCGGTGCTGGGCGCGCTGCTCGTCTTCGGGTTCGGCTTCGCGACCCGGTCGATGAAGGCCTCGCACGAGTGCGAGAAGTGCGGCCGTCCGGTGTGCCGGCGGTGCGACAAGGAGCTGGGCGTGGCCGCCAAGATGTGCGCCCAGTGCGTCAACGTCTTCTCGCGCAAGGGCGCGGTGGAGGCGCGCGTCCGGGCCCGCAAGCAGATCGAAATCGAGCGCAACCGCAGGTTGGAGAGCGGCGTGTCGTTCGCCTTCGGCTCGCTGGTGTCCGGCGCGGGCCACCTCTTCCAGGGGCTGGCGGTGCGCGGCGCCATCTACGCCTTCTTCTTCCTCCTGGCGGTGTCGGGCGTGCTGCTGCGCTCCGGGGTGCTGCGCTCGCCCTACGGCGAGGTGCCCATGTACCTCAAGCTGGCCCCGCTGCTGCTCTTCCTCATTCCCCTCCACCTTTTGACGTTGCGCGGCCTGTACCGCCGCCAGAACGAGTAGGTCGGAACGACGATGGCCCTCTCGGGAACGCTCAAGGACTTTGGTATCGCGGACATCCTGCAGCTCATCGGGCAGCAGCAGAAGACCGGTGTCCTCTACCTCAAGAGCAAGGAGCAGGAAGTCCAGGTCTTCTTCCGGGACGGCAACATCGTCCGCGCCGAGAGCGTCACGCGGAAGAGGAAGGATCTCATCGGCAACATGCTGGTGCGCGCCGAGCTCATCTCCGAGCAGCAGCTCGAGAGCGCGCTGGACGTGCAGAAGCGCACCCTCAAGCGGCTGGGGGACGTGCTCATCTCCAGCGGCTTCATCACCGCCGAGAAGCTCAAGCAGATGATGCAGCTCCAGGTGACGGAGACCCTCTACGGGCTCTTCTCCTGGAAGGCGGGCACCTACGAGTTCAAGCAGGAGGATGTGCAGGCCGACGGGGACTCCATCACGCCGCTGCGCGCCGAGAGCGTGCTGATGGAAGGCTTCCGGATGGTGGACGAGTGGCCCCACGTCCGGAAGAAGATCTCCAACGAGGCGATGACCTTCGAGAAGGTCAAGGAGCTGCCCGCCTCCAAGGCCAAGGAGAAGGAGGACGACTTCGACGCCGCCTTCGACGATGCCTTCTCCGAGGAGAAGAAGGACGAGAACAAGGGTGAGTTCAAGTCCATCGGCAGCTCCGAGCGCCGCGTCTACGGCCTCATCGCCTCCGGCCGTGACGTGCGCAAGCTGGTGGACCTCAGCGGGTTGGGCGAGTTCGAGACCTGCAAGGCGCTCGTCAACCTGCTCAACCTCGACTACATCCGCGCCATCCAGCCCACGGGCCGGGCCGCCTCCGGGGGCGGCGCTGGCATGCTCGTCCGGGTGGGCGGCATGGTGGCCCGGGGTGTCGTCACCATGGTGGTGCTGGCCGCGCTCGGCTTCGTCGGCTCCCGGCTCAAGCCGGACACCTGGGACCTGGGTGACGAGTCCGCCTCCTCGTACGCGGACCCGGCTGCCCAGCGGCTGCTGGCCCGGGCACAACAGGCCCGAATCGAGTCCGCCCTGGAGGTGTTCCGTCTTGAAAAGGGGAACCTTCCAGAGCGTTTGGATGCGCTGGTGGAGGTGGGACTCCTACAGCGGGAGGATCTGCGCTATCCCTGGCGGGACGATTACTATTATCGCCGCACGTCAGATCGGCAGTTCATCCTCCTACCTCCCCTGCGCTAGGCGGCACGCTTGCTTCCGCCTTTCGCTGGCAGCGGGAGGACGTTAGCTTGAAGTGTGAGGTCGATTTTGGGACCGGAAACCCGCCCCGAGGGATTGGACGAATTGCGAAACCCCGCCACTGTAGAGGCCCCGGCAGGCAGCCCCACCTCCGCCAAGGTGGATGTTCGTGACAACGCGACGACCCTGGCGCTGTGCGGCAACCAGAACGAGAACCTGAAGCTCATGGAGAGGCGCCTCGGCGTCCGGATCGGACAACGGGGCACCGAGCTCCACCTGTCCGGACCGGCTGACGCCGTCGCGTTCACGGTGCGCCTGGTGGAGAACCTCGAGGGCATCATCCGCGCCGGCCGTCCCGTGTACCGGGAGGACGTGGAGCAGGCCATCAAGGTCCTGGGCCGCGGCGGCGCGGAGAGCCTCCAGGAGGTCATGCTCGGCCCCGTGCTCAAGAGCTCGGGCAACAAGCAGATCTCCCCCAAGAGCATCGCGCAGAAGCGCTACGTGGACGCCATCCGCGCCCACGACATCGTCTTCGGCATCGGCCCGGCGGGTACCGGCAAGACGTACCTGGCCATGGCCATGGCGGTGTCCTTCCTCCAGGAGCGCAAGGTCAAGCGCATCGTCCTGGCGCGTCCCGCGGTGGAGGCCGGCGAGAAGCTGGGCTTCCTCCCGGGTGACCTGGCCGAGAAGGTCAACCCCTACCTGCGCCCGCTCTACGACGCCCTCCACGACATGATGGCCGTCGAGCGCGCCATCCAGCTCATCGAGCAGGGTGTGGTGGAGGTGGCCCCGCTGGCCTTCATGCGCGGCCGCACGCTCAACGACTCCTTCGTCATCCTCGACGAGGCGCAGAACACCACCGTCGAGCAGATGAAGATGTTCCTCACCCGTCTGGGCTACAACAGCAAGGCGGTCATCACCGGCGACGTGACGCAGGTGGACCTGCCCACGGGCAAGACGAGCGGCCTGCACCACGCGCGCTCCATCCTGAGGAACATCGAGGGCATCAACATCTCCGAGTTCACCGAGGTGGACGTGGTCCGTCACCCGCTGGTCCAGGAGGTGATCCGCGCCTACGATCGCTTCGACGCGGCGCAGCAGGCCGCCAAGGCGCTCGCCAAGGAAGCGGAGGGGGCCACGGCTCCCGGAGCGGCTCCCGCCCCGGCTGAGACGACGGAATCCGACACGCCAAACCCTTGATTTCACAGGGTCGATGAACGGGCGAGCGGGCAGGGGCGGCGGACAGGCACTCCCGCCGCCCGCTTTGCTTGAAGAACCCGCCACCCCTCCCATAGGTTGAGCACCCCCATGGCCGAACCGGAATCGTCGCCCCCCGGACCCAGTCCGCTGGACGCACTCGCACAGCGCTTCCGGCTTGGTCCCCGGTGGGGTCGGCGTCTGACGAGCGTGCTGTTGTTGCTGGCGGTGTCGGTGGCGTCCGGTTTCGTCATCTCCCCCGGCCTCTACAGCCAGCAGATCCCCGCCCTGACCGAGGAG
This sequence comes from Archangium lipolyticum, assembly GCF_024623785.1. Taxonomy (NCBI): domain Bacteria; kingdom Pseudomonadati; phylum Myxococcota; class Myxococcia; order Myxococcales; family Archangiaceae; genus Archangium; species Archangium lipolyticum. The sequence goes on along the minus strand of NZ_JANKBZ010000034.1, from coordinate 48,673 downwards.
CATCTGGGCAAGCCCTTCCGGGCGAGCTCCCCGGCGGGCTTCAAGGCCGGGCGCGACTACGAAATCATCCACCAGGCGATGACCGAGCAGCGGCGCCAGGAGGCGCGCGGCGCGGTGCGGCCGGTGTACGACCTGAGCCCGGGCGTGGTGTCGGAGGTGCGCGCCTCGGTGAGCGGGGCCTTCGCGGAGATGCGCCAGCGCCTGGTGGCGAAGGAGCCCACCGACGAGGCCGTGGCGGCCCAGCCGGTGGAGGGGCAGAAGCCCCAGGTGCGCAAGCCGGCCTCGGCCGCGGAGGAGCGTGAGCGCCAGCGCCGCGAGCTGGACACGCTGCGGGAGGACTTCCAGGTGCTCCTGTTCGGGCGGAAGGACGCGGTGCTCGAGCCGGAGGACTTCCAGGCCCTGCACGCGGCGCGCTTCTCCGAGTCGGTGGAGGCGGCCACGCTGGCCCTGGTGGAGCGGGCGTACGGCTTCTCCGAGCCCACGGCGGTGTTCATCGCCAACTCGCGCGAGGAGCTGTCGCGCGAGGGCCCCCAGGGCATCACCGTGAGGGATCTGCGGCACAACGGCGAGCAGACGCTGCCGGGGACGGCGCCCACGGTGGTGGATGTGCGCGAGGCGTACATGGAGCTGGACCGGTTCGCCTCGATTCCGGGCAACCTGCTGCCGGACTCGCCGGGCGTGCAGCGCCGGGCGGTGCTGCGGCTGGCCAAGCGGCTGGTGCGGCCCAACCTCACCATCAACCTGGCGGAGACGGACGCGCGGCGGCGCCAGGCGGCCATGGCGGTGAAGGACGCCGTCATCTCCATCAAGAAGGGCCAGCGGGTCATCGGCGACGGAGAGCTGGTCAACGAGACGCACCTGGTGACCATCCGGGGCATGCGCTCGCAGACGGACCGGTTGGACCTGTTGCAGCTTCAGGTGGGTGGCACGGGACTGGTGGCGCTGCTCATCTCGGCCACGTACCTCTTCTGCCGGGCGGCCTTCCGGCGCTTCCGTCCCACGCGCAAGGATGGGCTGCTGCTGGGCCTGCTGCTGGTGACGATGCTGGGCCTGTTGCAGATCTGGGTGTCCATCGCGGACGCCGTGCAGGACCGGTACACGGCGCTGCCGCTGGAGGCCTTCTATTACGCCTTCCCGGTGGCGGCCGGGGCCATGCTGGTGCGCTTCGTCCTGTCCGAGGAGCTGGCGCTCTTCTTCGCGCTGGTGATGGCGTGCCTGGCCGGGGTGATGCTGGGCAACTCGCTGTCCTTCGGCATCTACGCCCTGGTGGGCGCGCTGGTGGCGGCCGACCGCATCACCAAGGCCAAGGACAGGGTGGGCATCTTCAAGGCGGGCCTGTCCACGGGCGCCGTCAACCTGCTGGCGGTGTTCTGCCTCTTCATGGCCGAGGGCAAGGGGCTCAACAGCGACACGGCCCTGACCGCGGTGTTCGCCTTCGCGGGCACGTCGCTGGCGGTGCCGGTGGTGGTGCTGGCGCTCACCCCGCTCATCGAGTCCGTGTTCGGCTACGCGTCGGACCTGAAGCTGCTGGAGCTGGCCAACCTGAACCACCCGGCCCTCAAGGAGCTCATCGTCCAGGCGCCGGGCACCTACCACCACTCCATCATCATCGGGACGCTGGTGGAGAACGCGGCGGAGGCCATTGGCGCCAACCCGCTGCTGGCGCGCTCGTGCGCGTACTACCACGACATCGGCAAGGGCCGGAATCCGCTCTACTTCGGTGAGAACCAGAAGGGCGACAACAAGCACGACAGCCTCGCCCCGGCGATGAGCGCGGTCATCATCAAGCGCCACGTCACCGAGGGCCTGGAGATGGCGCGCCAGTACCGGCTGCCCAAGCTGGTGGCGGATGCCATTCCCCAGCACCACGGCACGCGGCTGGTGGGCTACTTCTTCCACAAGGCGATGAAGGAGCAGGAGGGCAAGGAAGGCGCGCCGCCCCTGGACGAGAGCATCTACCGCTACCCGGGCCCCAAGCCGCAGTTCCGCGAGGCGGCGCTGGTGATGATCGCCGACGCGGTGGAGGCCTCGACGCGCTCGCTGCCCGAGCCCACCACGCCCCGCCTGCACTCGCAGGTGCAGAAGATGATCAACCTCATCTTCTCCGAGGGGCAGCTGGACGAGTGCGATCTGACCCTGCGGGACTTGAACCTCATCGCGCAATCCTTCCTGCACACGCTGGAGGGCATCTACCATGCGCGTCCGGAGTACCCGGCGGGCGCGCTGCAGGCGGGCCCCAAGGGGGCGGCGTTGACGGTGGCGGGGACGAAGCAGGACGGCAAGGCGCGCCCGGCGGGCACCTGAGCTCGAGGCGGTGGGAGGCCGAACGTGGTGAAGCTGCGCAAGGGGAAGCTCATTCCCCGCGAGGATGGGAAGCGCGTCGAGGAGTTCGTGGGCGCGGCGACGACGGGCACCGAGTCCATGTCGGTGGCTCGCATGCTGGCGCCGCCGGGTTGGTCCGCGACGGCGCGCACCGCCCGGTTCGACGAGGTGGTCATCGTCCTCAAGGGCGAGCTGACGCTGGTGGTGGATGGACGCGGCCAGCGGATCGCCGAAGGGGAGATGGGGCTGGTGCCCCGGGACCACCGGGTGGTGTTCCGCAACGAGGGGCAGGGGGCGTGCGACTACTACTCGGTCTGCGCGCCGGCCTTCCGGGTGGAACTGGCGAACTTCGAGGAGGAGCCCGAGGAGCAGGAGGCCAACCGGGTGACGCTGCAGGTGGCGCACCCGCAGGGCAAGCGCTTCGCGAAGCTGGTGACGGAGCTGGCGGAGACGTTCCTGCGCAAGCTGGAGCTGACGGGATGCGAGCTGTCCATCTCGCTGGTGGGCGACCACGCCATCCGCCGCCTCAACCGCACGTGGCGCAAGAAGGACAAGGCGACGGACGTGCTGAGCTTCCCGGCGGGAGACCTGCCCAAGGGAACGCCGGGGCCGAGGCAGCTCGGGGACGTGGTCATCTCGCTGGACACGGCGAAGCTGCAGGCGAAGGAGTATGAGCGCACGCTGGAGTCCGAGGTGGCGCGCTACCTGGCGCACGGGCTGCTGCACCTGCTGGGGTACGACCACGAGCGCCCCAAGGACGCGCAGAAGATGGCGCGTGCCGAGGAGCGGCTGCTGGGCGAGAGCGGCATGGTGGGCGACGCGGTGGCCCCTCGGGCCCGCAAGCTCATGACCTGAGCGGAGTGCCCCGTGGCTCAGGGAGCGAAGTCGTGGTGTGAGCCGCCCCGCTCCGTTTGGATTGAATGCCGTTCCGTGAAGGCCGTCTCCCTGCGCGCGGATTTCTTCCGCTCCCCGTCTCACGGGGACGCCGGTTTTCACCGGCTCTGAGAATCCAAAGGGAGACGACATGACGAAGAAGAACGTGGTGCTGGGGTGTGCGGTGGCGAGCCTGTTGGCGGGGACGGTGGCGTGGGCGGGGAGCTGGTATTCCTATCCGGTCTTCGTCGATCAGACGGGACGGAAGGCCTACGGCACGCTCGGAGCGGCGCGGAACAGCAACGATCCGGTCCAGTTCATCTCGTGTGACACGCACGCCTACGCCGATGGCAGCAAGAACATGAGCTGCGCCGCGAAGACCACGGCGGGCACCTACGTGTACTGCGCGTCGAGCGTGGCGGCCCTCGTGGATGCGGCGCAGGGCATCTCGGGCGACTCGTTCGTCTACTTCGAGTGGAACACGAGCGGGGCGTGCACGTACCTGGGGGTGGGCAACAGCTCGGAGTACGAGCCGAAGCTGCAGTAGGCCAGCGTGGAGGCGCGCGGTCCTCGTGGCCGCGCCCTCCCTGAAGCCGGGAGGTCATTGCCCATGCAGACACGGATGAAGCTGTTGCTCCTGGTGACGTTGGGGCTGGGAGGAGGCCTGGGCTTCCTCGTGGGCAGGGGCTCGGCCCCGCCGGACACGCATGACGAGCTGCGCACCTTGCTCGAGCGACAGGGCGCGCAGCTCTCGGCGCTGGAGGCCCGGCTCGGTTCCGCCCCCCAGCAGATGAAATGTGCCGTGGCCGCGCCTGCCGGAGGTGGCCTCGATGCCGCGTGGCTCCGGGCGGAGCTGTCGCGCATCCTCGACGAGGAGCTGGGCGCGCGGCACGTGGAGGCGAAGCGGGAACCCCCACCGGAGCCCTCGCCGGAGAGCATGGCGTCGCTCCAGGAGGGACACCGCCTCATCGACGAGGCCAGCCGGGCGCGGCGGTGGAGGCAGGAGGATGCGCGGGAGCTGCGGCGCATGATGAGTGGGTTGAGTGGGGCCCAGCGGGAGGAGCTCATGCGGCGGTTCGCCGTCTTCGTCAACGCCGGTGGCGTCGACGTGCAGGTGCGCGGACCGCCCTTCTGAGCCCCGGGGGGCCCGGGCTCATCCGGCTCGGAGGGAGAGGTGGGGGGGCTCTCGACGGAGCGGGGCGTTGCCGACGCCCAGCTCCTCGGCGAGCGCGGTGAGCACGTCCTGGGCACCCACGAGCTGGGCCTCCGGCACGCGGGAGAGGGCGCGCTCCACGGCGGCCTCCACGGTGCCGGTGGTGGGGACATCCAGCGCACGGCCTCCCTGGGTGAGGGAGAAGCGCGCCTTGCGCGCGTCGAGCGGATCCGCCGTGCGCTCCACGTGGCCCCGCTTCTCCAGGCGCTTCATGACGCCGGTGAGCGTGCTGGGGTGGACATGGAGGATTCGCGCCAGCTGGCCCGCGGTGATGCCGGGGTACCGGCCCACGAGCCGCAGCACCAGCCGCTGAGGGCCCGTCAGTCCCAGCTTGGACTCCATGAGCTTCGAGGTCGATTTCAGCTGATGATCCACGGCCCACAACAGGCGCATGAACTCCAACACCTCGCCCAGGGGGGGCCTCGGGGTCTCGTCCGCGGTGGATTGAACGCCGGCCTCGTCAATTGCCTTCATGGCTACCGTCTCCTTGCGTCCGTCGGGCCTCGCGTGTCGGCGTGCCTGGATTCGCGGTGGATGATTGGATGGGCAAGCAATGCCTGTGCCGATGCACTCCCCTCGGAGGTGCGTACCGCGGAGGGTGTGGCATTTCGCCCCAGGAGGGGGGACTGTGGCGAAAAGGGACGCTGGCGAGGCCGGGTCAGCGCTTGTCCTGGGCCCGAGCGCTCCTCAGCCCTCCCGCGCGGCCTGGCGAGCCCGCGCGTGGCCCGCCGTCCCTCACTGGCACGGGTGGGAGCGCGGAGCCACTTTCCGTCTCAAGTGATGCGCATCCAGCGCGCCGCACCTCGAGGAGGTTTCCCATGGCCCAGTGCGAAGTCTGTGGCAACGAGTACTACCTGGCCTTTCAGGTCGTCACCGCGGGAGTGACCCACACCTTCGACTGCTTCGAGTGTGCCATCCACAAGCTGGCCCCCATCTGCAACACGTGCGGCTGCAAGATCCTGGGCCACGGCATCGAAGCCAACGACACGTTCTACTGCAGCGCCCACTGTGCCCACGCCCAGGGAGCCAGGGCCATCGTCGACAACGCGGCGCATGCCCAGGTGAGCTGAACGCCCCCTCACCTGGCGGTCACACATGGGGTTGAGTCGGGCGTTACGCATGATAGGTAGGCCCGCCCTCGTTTGTTGGGACGGACAATGCCCCGCCTTGCCCCATTGCTGACCTGCCTGCTCGGCCTGCTCCTCCTGGCTGCCAACCCGGCACATGCCCAGGAGATGCCTCCCTGGGGGACGGGCGAGAGCCGGGGCGAGGACCTGAGCATCTACCTGGTCACCTTCGGGCCGGGCGATGACGTGGCGTCGTGGTGGGGGCACGGCTCGCTGGTGGTGGAGGACCACAAGGCCCAGCAGGCGCGCCTCTACAACTACGGGATGTTCTCCTTCGACCAGACCATGCTGCTGCGCTACGCGATGGGGCGGCTCGAGTTCTGGGTGGACGACGCGAGCCCCGGGGCCACGTTCCGTTTCTACCGGTCGCTGAACCGGGACGTGCGGTTGCAGGAGCTGAACCTGTCGTTGGCGCAGAAGGTGGAGCTGGCGCGACTGCTGGCGGTGAACGTGCTGCCGGAGAACCGCAACTACCTGTACCAGCACTACAGCGACAACTGCGTGACGCGGCTGCGCGATGGCATCGACAAGGTGCTGGGCGGGCAGCTCCAACAGGCGATGAGCACGCCCGGGCGGATGACGCTGCGCGACCACGTGCGCCGCTACACGGCGGTGGGTCCGCCCATGAGCCTGCTGCTCGATTTCCTGATGAACGATGAGATCGACCAGCCCATCACCCGGTGGCAGGAGGCCTTCCTCCCGGATGAGCTGGAGCGGCAGGTGGCGGAGATGCAGGTGGTGGGGGCGGACGGGCAGAAGCACCCGCTGGTGGCGAGGAACATGACCTCCTACGCCTCGCAGGGCCGTCCCCAGACACCCGAGCAGCCGCCGAAGTACGGGCCGGTGCTGCTGGTGCTGGGCCTCGTGTTCGGCGGTGGCGCGGTCGGTTTGTCCCTCTGGAGCCGGCGGAGCGGAGCCCGGGCGCCTCGCATCCTGCTTGGCCTGCAGAACGTCCTGGTGGGCCTGGTGCTCGGGATTCCGGGTTTTGCCTTGTTCATCATGTGGGTGTTCACCGAGCACACGGTGACGCACCGCAATGAGAACCTCTTCCTGGCCAACCCGCTCACGTTGCTGGCGCTGCCGCTGGGCATCCAGATGATCTTCGGCTCGGCGCGGGCGCCCGAGCGGCTGCGGCGCCTGTGGCTGGCGCTGGCCGGGCTGGGCGTGCTGGGCCTGGTGCTCAAGGCGCTGCCGATGTTCGACCAGGACAACTGGCGCCTCATCGCGTTCATCCTGCCCATCTCGGTGGGCATGGCCGGGGCGCTGAGACTGGGCCGGGCTCCGGCGGCGGCTCGTGCTCCGGACGCGCTGGCTTCTTCCCTGAAGGCTTCCTAAGAAGCTTCGGCAATCGCGCGCGGGGACTGCCCGCCGCACACTGAGGACACACATGGCGAACGACTCGATGGAGAAGATCAACGGCCTTCGGGAGCGCCTGCTGGCGCTCCGGGGGCATCTTTGACCTCGACCGCAAGCGGTCACGTATCGCGCTGATCGAGCGCGAATCCACGCTCCCCACCTTCTGGGACGACAACACCAAGGCTCAGGCGATGCTCAAGGAGAAGTCCACGCTGGAGTCGAGCGTGAACTCCTTCGAGAGGACGCTGCGCGGCCTGGACGACGCGCAGGTGCTCTTCGAGCTGGCGGCCGAGGCCAACGACGCCGACAGCGCGAAGGAGGCCGAGGACTCGCTCACCACGCTCGAGACGGAAGTCTCCAAGCTGGAGCTGGCGCGGATGCTCTCGGGCGAGCAGGATCGGTCCAACTGCTTCATGGACATCAACGCGGGCGCGGGTGGCACGGACGCGATGGACTGGGCCGCGATGCTCATGCGCATGTACACGCGCTACTGCGAGCAGAAGGGCTGGAAGGTCGAGCTCAACGACTCGGTGCCGGGTGAAGAGGCGGGCTTCAAGAACGTCTCGCTGCGCATCGAGGGCGAGTTCGCCTACGGCTACCTCAAGGCGGAGGTGGGCGTGCACCGGCTGGTGCGCATCAGCCCCTTCGACGCCAACGCGCGCCGGCAGACGGCGTTCGCCTCGGTGGACGTGTACCCGGAGGTCGATGACACCATCAAGATCGACATCCCGGAGAAGGACTACGAGTTGAAGTTCATCCGCGGCGGCGGCGCGGGCGGTCAGAAGGTCAACAAGACCTCGTCGACGGCGCAGCTGCGCCACCTGCCCACGGGCATCCTGATCACCTGTCAGACGGAGCGCTCGCAGTCGGCCAACAAGGACATGGCGTTCAAGATCCTCCGGGCCCGGCTCTACGAGATGGAGCTGAAGAAGCGAGAGGCCGAGCAGGCGGCGGACGAGGCGCAGAAGAAGGACATCTCCTTCGGCTCGCAGATCCGCTCCTACGTGCTGGCGCCCTACCGGATGGTGAAGGACCTGCGTACCGGCGTGGAGACGGGCAACGTGGACGCGGTGCTGGATGGTACCCTGGAGGAGTTCGTCACCGCCCAGCTGATGGGGGTGAAGAACCCCAACCGCAACATCCCCGAGTAGTCCGAAACCGCGGTGGGAACCTTTCCGCGACCTCGTTGTCCAAGGTCGCGGAACGGGGAGCCGAGGGTGGGGTAGGATGGAAGCGCGCGGTGTAGGCCGCGTGGGAGGTCACCGGTGTCTTCGAGCGAGGTGCTCGGGATGGAGCTGGAGGGGAGGCCGGTGACTGGCGAGTCCGAGGCCGCCGCGCGCGAGGAGCGCCTGCTGCTGGCGCGGCTGAGGCGGGGTGAGCCGGAGGCCTTCGAGGCGCTGGTGCGGGCCAACCAGGACCGGCTCTACGACTTCTGCGTGCGGATGCTGGGGGATCGCGAGGAGGCGAACGACGTGGTGCAGGACATCTTCGTGAGCGCCCACCAGAACCTGTCGAGGTTCCGGGAGGACGCGAAGCTGTCTACGTGGCTGTTCCGCATTGGAAAGAACCACTGCATCAACCGGCTGAAGTACCTGAAGCGGCGGGGGAGGGGACGGTCGGAGGAGTACGGCGAGCAGAGCGAGGGGGCGCTGGCGGAGGCGTTGGGGGCACAGCCGGGGCCGGACGCGGCGTTGGAGTCGGCACGGGAGCAGGCGCGGGTGCAGTGGGCCATCTCGAAGCTGGAGCCGGACGCGCGGATGCTGGTGGCGCTGAGGGACATCGAGGGTTTGTCGTACGAGGAGATCGTCGACATCACCGAGCTGGCGTTGGGAACCGTGAAGAGCCGGCTCCACCGGGCGCGGGAGAAGCTGGGGGATCTCCTGGGACGGCTTGAGGAATGAACGGTTTTCAGCGGAGACTCCGGGACATGTCAGCACAGCTCAGCCACCGCGAGACCAAGGCCCTGTTCATCGCGCTCGCCGACGAGGAACTCTCGGCCGAGAAGGAGCAGGCGGTGCGCTCGCACCTGGAAGGGTGCGGCGAGTGCCAGAAGGGCTGGCAGAGCTACTCGAGCACCGTGTTGAGGCTGCGGAAGGTGGAGAAGGAGCAGGCTCCGCCGGCGCTGGCCTCGATGGTGATGACGCGGTTGAAGCGGCAGCGGCGCTTCGGGCTGAAGCGGCTGCACCTGACGCACGCGCAGTACCGGCTGCCGGTGGAGGTGCTCATCCCGCTGCTCATCGCGGCGGCGGTGGGCGCCTTCCTCATCATGTCCGCGCCCTGAGCCGCGAGGGGGGCTCCTGAGACACCAGGAGCCCGTCAGTCGTACCTCGGAAAGCACAGCCACGACTCTTCGACGGGAAGGTAGCCACACGTGTTGTTCGGGCCGCATGTATCTGGCCCGTTCGGGTTGCACCGCTGGCGGCAGGCGCCAAAGTCACAAACGAGTCCGTCCGGGCACGGGGATTTGTCCTTGCCGCAGGGCACCACGCACTCCATGTCGACAGTGGGCCGCTGCCCTCCGAGCTGATAACGGACCTGGCACTCGCGTCCTTCGGGGCAGGTCGTTCGCTGACAGTTGTTTCCCCGGAGAACCGCACACATGGGGAGTTCGTCGTCGTGGTGGATGCACTCCTGCCCTTCGGGGCACTCCCTGTCCTTGCAGTGGGGTCGGCAAGAGGGACCATCGGAGCCATTGCGGCAAGCAAGGCCGTCCGGACAACTCGTGGGGTCTTCCAATACGCAGGGTCTGCCACAGACACCGTTGCAGATGAGCCCCTGAGCACAGGCCTCTTCCCGCGTGTCCGCGCTGGAGACACAGGGTTGTCCCTCCTGGCGCGTACCGATGACGGCACATCGCCGCACCCGTGGGCCATTGTCCAGGGTGGGGCGTGTTTGGCAGGTGAAGCCCTCCTCGCACTGTGAATCCGACTGGCACTCACTGGCGACGCAGAAGCGGGGCCCTCCCGTGTAGATCTCGAGGCACCCGAGGGGTGGCTCACAGTCCTCGCGTTGGGTGCAGTGCTTCTCGAAGGTCTGGAGCTGTCGACGCTCGTCTGGGGGCAGGATCGGGCTGACGTCCGTTCCAGGTGAGAAGGCGGGCCAGTGTGTCCAGGAAGTCGCGGCGTAGAGGGTGAGTACGAGCGGCAAGGGCAGCAGCAGTCCCGCGATGATGCCGGCGGCTCGTTTCCAACTCACTCGCATATCCAGCGACATGGAGGTTGCCCATTGGGGCCGTAGCATTCCTGCCGGCGCGGCAGGTGGGGAGGGCACTCCTTCCGCGCCTCACGCTCCTCTTGGAGGTCCTTCTGCAGCGCCTCATCCATGGTGCCACCGATCATCCAGTCATGAGGGCATCCTGTCCCGATGACGAGCAGTAGCAGGGCGGGTATGAGTGCGATACGTCCAGGCATGCAGCTTCCCTCCTCCCCACGGGAGGGTAGCACGCGGCCCGAGACGCCCCGCAGCCTGCTCCGGTCAGGCGTGAGATGACTTGAGAGGTCACATCCCCGGGCCCGACCTGACTTCCCCTGCCCCTCGGGGGAATGCCCGCCGGGAACATCCGCCTTACCCATTCGTTGCGTCCCGGGGTGCGCTTGGCTACGGTGCCGCGCCCTTACGGGATGCCCCATGGCTGACACTCCAGAGAACAAGAACGCGGAAGCGGACCTCGGGTCCAAGGAGCAGGAGATCTACGACCAGCGCCTCGACAAGGCGCGCAAATGGCGGGACTCCGGCTTCAACCCGTATGGCAACGGCTACCGTCCCCAGCACCTCGCCGCCGACATCCTCGCCCGCCATGGAGACCAGTCCATCGAGGACCTGGAGAAGGCCGAGCCCATCTCCTACGACGTGGCCGGCCGCATCGTGGCCGTGCGCAGCTTCGGCAAGGCCGCCTTCGTCAAGCTGCGCGACCGCTCGGGGGAGATCCAGGCCCACCTCAAGAAGGACGCCCTCGGGGAGGCCTACGAGCTCTTCAAGCTCACCGACATGGGTGACTTCGTCGCCGTCCAGGGCACCATCTTCCGCTCCAAGACGGGCGAGCTGACCCTGTCCGCCACGAAGTTCGTGCCGCTCACCAAGTCCCTGCGGCCCCTGCCCGAGAAGTGGCACGGCCTCACGGACGTGGAGATCCGCTACCGCCAGCGCTACCTGGACATGGTCTCCAACCCCGAGGTGAAGCAGACCTTCCTCAAGCGCAACAAGCTCATCCGCTTCATCCGGGACTTCCTCGACACGCGCGACTTCGTCGAGGTGGAGACCCCGATGATGCACCCGCTGGTGTCCGGCGCGGCGGCCCGCCCGTTCATCACCCACCACAACGCCCTGGACATCGATCTGTACATGCGGATCGCCCCGGAGCTGTACCTCAAGCGCCTGGTGGTGGGCGGCATCGAGCGCGTCTACGAGATCAACCGCAACTTCCGCAACGAGGGCATCAGCACCCGGCACAACCCCGAGTTCACGATGCTCGAGTTCTACCAGGCCTACGCCACGTTCGAGGACCTGATGGACCTCACCGAGGAGATGCTCTCGGGCGCGGCGAAGGCGGTGACGGGCGACACGAAGGTGACCTACCAGGGTCACGTGCTGGACTTCGGCAAGGGCTGGAAGCGCATTCCCATGACCGAGGCCATCCGCGAGGTCGTCCCCTCGCTGTCCGACAAGGACATGGCGGACGCGGACCGGCTGCGCGCCGAGCTGCTCAAGACGACGCACGGCGAGGCCGAGCGCCGCGCCATCGAGACCATGCACCACGGGGAGCTGGTGGGCGCGCTCTTCGAGCACCACGTGGAGCAGAAGCTGGTGCACCCCACCTTCATCACGCACTACCCCACCGCCGTCAGCCCGCTGGCGCGCCGCAACGATCAGAACCCGGAGATCACCGACCGCTTCGAGCTCTTCGTCGCCGGCCGGGAGATCGGCAACGCCTTCTCCGAGCTCAACGACCCGATCGACCAGAAGGGCCGCTTCCTCGCCCAGCTGGATGCCAAGCAGCGCGGCCAGCAGGAGACGATGGACTACGACGAGGACTACATCCGCGCCCTCGAGCACGGCATGCCGCCCACGGCCGGTGAGGGCATCGGGATTGATCGCGTCGCCATGCTGTTCTCGGACGCACCGTCGATCCGCGACGTCATTTTGTTCCCCCTCCTCAAGCCGCTTGCGAAGTAGGCAGGAAACCTCGTGAACGCCGAACGGCAGACCGTCTACCGCTGGAGCTTCATCTGGAGCGGCGCCTTCGTGGCGCTCGTGGGGGCCGTGCTGCTCGGCGTGGCCATCACCAAGTCCGACGCCTGGGCGCGTGTCGGCGGCGTGCTGGGGATGTCGGCGCTCGCCTGGGGCGGGCTCCTGCAGACGTTGCAGGCGCTGGGGCTGACGGCGGTGCAGTCCACCGCCCTGCGCTCCTCGGTGAACGTCTCCGGCACGCAGTTCCTCCTGTCCGGTGCGGCCGCCTGGCTGGTGGGCTGGGCGATCATCGCCGCCGGCATCCGGCGTGCTCCGGCCTCCTCCGAGGGGCCGAGCCCGGCCGCCGGAGCGGAGCTCTACCCGCGGCTGGCCCAGTACCGCGACTTCTACTGGAGCACCCTGGGCGCCTACGGCGGGGGCATCCTGCTCGCGGAGCTGGTGCTCATCCTCCTGCAGACGTTCCTGTCCAGTGGGGGCGGCGCGGGATCGGAAGGGGAGGGTGGGCTGCCGCCGACGGGGGCCTTCGCCATCTCGTTGATCGTCTCGTCGCTCGTGGCCTTCGGGAGCGGCTTCGTGGGGGCCTCGCGTGCGCGGCGGCTCGCCATGCCCGAGGCCACCATCGGTGTCATCTACTTCGGCCTGCCCGTGCCCGTGCTGCTGACGCTCATCGAGCAGCTGCCGGACCTCCAGATGTCGCTGGGCTACCGGCTGCGCGAGGTGACGTACCTGGCGGACATGCTCGGCCGTCCGGTGATCGGCTACTGGCTCGTCTTCTCGCTGCTGGTGCTGATGCTGGTGCTGGGCATCAACACGGGCTTCATCGCCGCGGGCAGCGGGCGCGTGGACCTGAAGCTCGGCTTCGAGCTGTTCGTGGCTCGCCGGCACGTGGGCGTGTTCCGCCCCTCGCTGCTGCTGGGCACGTTGGCGGTGCTGATGTTCGGCATCGTCCCGCCGCTCATCGTCTACGGCATCATCCGCGCGGTGGAGGCCGCCGTGGAGCGCACCCGCATCCGCGCGCTCGGCATGAAGGATCCGCTGGCCGCCGCGTCCGCGCTCAACAACCTCAAGCTGCGCGAGCAGTCGCCCACCATGATGATGACGGCGCTGTCCGTGGGCGGCGTGGGCGTGGGCGTGATGGCGCTCATCATCGTGCTGTCGGTGATGAGTGGCTTCGAGGTGGACCTCCAGCAGAAGATCCTCGGGGCCCACTCGCACGTGGTGGTGTCCAAGTACGCGGGCAACCTGTCCGAGTACAAGCGGCTGATGGAGCAGATCGCCAAGGTGCCCGGCGTGGTGGGCCAGACGCCGTCCATCGACAACCCCGTCATGGTGCTCGGCGAGGGCGACGAGGTGCAGGGCATCGTGCTCAAGGGCATCGACCCGGACACCGTGGGCTCGGTGTTGGATCTGCGCAAGAACATGCTGCCGGGTGGCGAGCTGGACTACCTCCAGGCGCCCGAGAAGATCTCCCCCCGGCGCTCGCTGGGCTTCGGCACCGAGTCCTCCCAGAAGCAGGAAGAGGAGGAGGAGGAGTCCGACGATCCCATCATCGGCAAGAGCACCAAGAGCGCCCAGGAGAAGGTGCTGCCCGGTATCGTGCTCGGCCGTGAGCTGGCCACCATCCTGCGCGTGGTGGTGGGGGACCGGGTGAACGTCATCTCCCCGCAGGGCGCAGAGCTGGGCCCCGCGGGCCTCATCCCCAAGAGCCGGGCCTTCCGCGTGGCCGGCATCTTCTACTCGGGCATGTACGAGTACGATGCCAAGTTCGCCTACATCCTCCTGGGTGAGGCGCAGAAGCTCTTCGGCACGGATGGCCCCAGCGGCATCGAGCTGAAGGTGCTGGACGTGGATGATGCCCGGCGCATCGCGAGCCTCGTGTCGCGCGAGCTGGGCGGCTACCCCTACCGCGCCCGCGACTGGGGAGAGATCCACCGCAACATCTTCTCCGCGCTCCGGCTCGAGAAGCTGGTGATGGGCATCATCCTGTCCATCATCATCGTGGTGGCCGCCGGCCTCATCGTGGCCACGGTCATCATGCTGGTGCTGGAGAAGCGCAAGGAGATCGCCGTGCTCAAGGCGCTCGGCGTGTCCGACGGCGGCATCGTGAAGATCTTCCTCGCCGAGGGCCTTCAGATTGGCGTGGCGGGCGGCCTGCTGGGCCTCATCTCCGGCCTGGGCTGGTGCCTCTTCATCGAGAAGGTGGGCATCAAGCTGGATCCGTCCGTCTATTACATCCCGGCGCTGCCGGTGAAGATCGAACCCCTTCAGACCGCGCTGTCGGTGGTCATCGCGGTACTCGTCACCTACCTGGCATCCATCTATCCCGCGCTCAAGGCGAGCAGCGTGGAGCCGGTGGAAGGCCTGAAGGCGGAGTGAGGACGATGGCGCTGCTCTCCATCCGCAACGTCTTCAAGAGCTACTTCCTGCACGGCAAGCGCATCGACGTGCTCCGGGGCGTGACCCTGGACATCGAGAAGGGCGAGCTGGTGAGTCTCATCGGCGCGTCCGGAGCGGGCAAGAGCACCTTCCTGCACGTGCTGGGCACGCTGGACATGCCGGCCGCGGGCGAGCTGCTCTTCGAGGGCCGCTCCGTCTTCGCGATGAACGACGCGGAGATCGCCGAGTTCCGCAACCGCACCATCGGCTTCGTCTTCCAGAGCCACTACCTGCTGCCCGAGTTCACCGCCCTGGAGAACGTGGCCATGCCGGCGCTCGTCCAGCGCCGGGACCGGACCCAGTCCTACGCCTACGCCCGCGAGCTGCTGGAGCGGGTGGGGCTGGGGAGCCGGGTGGAGCACCGGCCCGGCGAGCTGTCCGGCGGCGAGGCCCAGCGCGTGGCCCTGGCCCGGGCCCTGGTGCTCAAGCCCGCGGTACTGCTCGCCGACGAGCCCACCGGCAACCTGGACCCCGCCACCGGCGAGGGCATCCACCAGCTCCTGCGCGAGGTGAACCGGGACCTGGGCATCACCGCCGTGGTGGTGACACACAATGAAACATTGGCCCGCTCCATGCCCCGGCGGCTGCGGTTGGTGGCCGGCCAGGTGACCGAGGCTTGACGCTCCAGCCCCCCCTCCACGCGATTTCCCGTTGAGACCCGCCGAATTCCTCCCGTAGATTGCCCCGCCCTTTACTGGCGATTGCTCTTGAGGCTCCCCGTTCTCTCGCTCAGGTTCCTTGTCCCGCTTCTCGCCGCCGTTTGGACGGTGATGCCCGGTCGCGTGCTCGCGCAGGCGGATGGGGGCACCCCGCCGGGCTCCGTGCCGCCCGCGGCGCTCCCCTCGGCTCCCCCCGCGCCGGGTGCCGATACCCCCGCGCCCCCCGCCGACCGTGAGGTCCGCGAGGGTGAGGTGGTCGACATTCGCGTCGAAGGCAACCGCCGCGTCGAGGCCGAGGCCGTCCGCCGCGCCCTCCGCACCAAGGTGGGTCAGGTCTTCGACGAGACGCGTACCGCGGAGGATCTGCGGGCGGTCTGGGCGCTCGGCTATTTCAGCGACGTGCAGCTGTTGACGCAGCAACTGCCCAACGGTGGCATCGCCTACGTGGTGCGCGTGCAGGAGCGCCCCTCCATCCGCGCCGTCAAGCTCGCCGGCAACGAAGAGCTGAGCCAGGACGACCTGAAGGAGGCCATCGAGGTCAAGGCCCTCTCCATCCTGGACCTGGACGTGGTGCGCCGCACCCAGAAGAAGATCCAGGAGAAGTACGTCGACAAGGGCTACTTCCTCGCCGAGGTCAACTACAAGATCAGCCCCGTCGAGAACGGGCAGGTCGATGTCACCTTCAACATCGACGAGCACGCCAAGGTGATGGTGAAGGACATCCTCCTGCTGGGCGCGGAGCAGGTCCCCGCCTCCCGGCTCAAGGACGTGATGCTCACCAAGGAGGGCGGCTACCTGTCCTTCCTCACCGGCGAGGGCACCTACCGCGAGGAGGTGTTCCAGCGCGACCTGGCCGTCATCCAGGCCACCTACTACGACGAGGGCTACATCAACGTCCGGGTGGACAAGCCCACCGTCTCGCTCTCCGCCGACAAGCGCTACATCTTCATCACCATCCGGGTGACCGAGGGCGAGCGCTACAACATCGGCACCATCGACTTCTCCGGTGACCTGGTGGTGCCCAAGGAGGCGCTGGCGAAGCAGATGCGCTCCTCGACGGGCCAGCACTTCAGCCGCGCGCAGCTGGGCCAGGACATCCAGGCCTTCACGGACGTCTACTACGACCAGGGCTACGCCTACGCCAACATCAACCCCGTCACCGCCGTCAACGCGGAGACGAAGACGGTGGACCTGACCTTCGACGTGCAGAAGGGTCCCCAGGTCTCCATCGAGCGCATCGACATCGTCGGCAACACCAAGACGCGCGACAAGGTCATCCGCCGCGAGCTGCGCGTCTACGAGGGCGAGCTCTACAGCGGCACCGGCGTGCGCCGCAGCAAGGAGCGCGTCACGGCGCTCGGCTTCTTCGAGACGGTGGAGGTCACCCAGAAGCCCGGCACCAGCCCGGACACCATCATCATCCAGGTGGAGGTGAAGGAGAAGGCCACCGGTACCTTCCAGGTGGGCCTCGGCTTCTCCAACGTGGAGAGCTTCATCTTCACGGCCCAGGTGTCGCAGAACAACTTCCTGGGGTGGGGCCAGAGCGTGTCGGCCTCGGCGCAGATCTCCAGCCTGCGCTCGCTCGTCCAGCTGTCATTCTTCGACCCGTACTTCCTGGACACCAACTTCCTGCTGTCCGCGGACTTCTTCCGCGTGGAAGCGGAGTACGACGACTTCATCCGTCAATCGACGGGTGGCAGCTTGTCCCTGGGCTACCAGGTCCTCGAGGACCTGCTCGTCAACGTGGGCTACTCACAGGAGCACGTGAACGTGCAGGCCGCCGAAGGTCTGGGCGGCGTGCTGCTGGCCAACCGCTTCCTGAGCGGCGTGACGAGCTCGGTGCGCCTGTCCGTCACCTACGACAAGCGCAACAACCGCCTCTTCCCCTCCCAGGGCTTCATCCACTATGGCTCGGTGGAGTACGCGCCCAGCTGGCTCGGCGGCTCGTTCCTCTTCTCGCGCTACTCGGCCTACTCGCGCCTCTACTTCCCGCTGCCCCTGGGGGCCGTCTTCAAGACGAACGCCACCATCGGCTACATCCAGCAGCTGGATGCCAACAGCCCGCTGCCCATCTCGGAGCTCTACTACCTGGGTGGCATCAACTCGGTGCGCGGCTACGCGCTGCGGACCATCAGCCCCTCGCTGCTGGCGCCGCGCTCGGCCTCTCCGGACGCCGCCATCCAGCGGCTCGACGTGGGTGGTAACAAGCAGTTCATCCTCAACGTCGAGCTGGAGTTCCCCATCGTCGAGAAGGCCGGCATCCGCGGCGTGCTCTTCTACGACGCGGGCAATGCCTTCGCCGTCAACGAGAACTTCTTCGAGAGCAACCAGAACAGGAACCTGCCCCTGGGGCTCTTCCACTCGGTGGGCTTCGGCTTCCGGTGGTTCTCGCCGGTCGGTCCCCTGCGCTTCGAGTGGGGAGTCCCGCTCACGAAACGTCCGGAAGACCAGGCCCTCCTCTTCGAGTTTACGATCGGCAATTTCTTCTGATAGGTCGTCCGCCCGGTCCTCGAGCGGCCGTTTTCACGGCCGTTTGAAGATGGACTGGAATGGGACGTCTGAGTTTCAAACTTCCCCCGAGGAGCTGTCGCACATGTCGCTTCGAAGCAAACTGTCGGTTCTGGCCCTTGCCCTCTCGCTTGCCGTGCCGACGCTGGCCGCGGCCGCCGACCTGAAGATCGCGTACGTGGACTACCAGCGCGTCCTGCTCGAGGTGGATGACGGCAAGGCCGCCAAGAACCGTCTCCAGAAGTGGCTGGAGTCCCGCCAGAAGGAGATCGACTCGCAGCAGGAGGCCCTCCGCAAGGAGAAGGAGACGCTGGACAAGCAGGCCAGCGCCATGAGCGAGGAGACGCGCATCCAGAAGGCCACCGACCTGCAGAAGAAGGTCTACGAGCTTGCCCAGAAGTGGGAGCAGAGCCGCGGGGAGGCCGCCGAGAAGGAGCGCAAGGAGATGGAGCCCATCATCGCGAAGATCGACGAGGTCATCAGCAAGATCGCCGAGCGCGAGGGGCTGGGCATGGTCTTCGAGAAGCGCGACTCCGGTCTGGTCTTCGCCCTCAACCAGTATGACCTGACCAACGAGGTCATCCGCACCTACAACACCTCCAAGGGCAAGGCCAGCGCTCCGAAGGACGCCCCTGTCGCCAAGGACGCCCCCAAGAAGTAGGCCTCTCCGTGCAAGCACCCACCCCCCGCCGGCTCGGGGAGCTCGCCGCCCATGTTGGCGGTGAGCTCGTCGGAGACGCCGGCCTGTTGATCTCCGGCCTCAACGGGCTCGCCGAGGCTGGACCTGGCGAGCTCTCCTTCTACGGCAACCCGCGCTACCGCCGGCAGTACGAGGCCTCGCGGGCCTCGGCCGTGCTGGTGGGTCCGGACACGGATGTCCGCCAGGGCGTGTCGCTCGTGCGGGTGGCCAATCCGCACCTGGCCTTCGCCAGGCTCTCCAGCCTCTTCCATCCGCGGCCGTCGTATGTCGCGGGAGTGCGGCCCGGCGCGCACGTGCACCCCGAGGCGCGCGTGCACCCCGAGGCGGCGGTGATGGCCGGTGCCACCGTGGAGAAGAACGCCACCGTGGGCGCCCGCGCGGTGCTCTTTCCCGGCGCCTACGTGGGCGAGGGCGCGAGCATCGGCGAGGACAGCCTCCTGTACCCCAACGTCACCGTGCGCGAGCACTGCCAGGTGGGTGCGCGCGTCATCCTCCACGCTTCCTGCGTGGTGGGCGCGGACGGGTTCGGCTTCGCCTTCAACCCCGAGGGTGAGAACGGGCCGGAGCACTACAAGGTGCCCCAGGCCGGTATCGTCCGCATCGAGGACGACGTGGAGGTGGGGGCCTGCACCACCATCGACCGGGCGACGATCGGCGAGACGGTCATCGGCCGTGGGTCGAAACTCGACAACCTGGTGCAGATCGCCCACAACGTGAAGGTGGGCCCGCTGTCGCTCATCTGCGCGCAGGCGGGTGTGTCCGGCTCGTCGGAGCTGGGCACGGGCGTGGTCCTGGCGGGGCAGGTGGGCGTGGTGGGGCACATCCGGGTGGGAGACCTGGCCAAGGTCGGCGCCCAGTCCGGGGTGGCGCACGACGTGGAGGACGGGCAGGTGGTGAGCGGCAGCCCGGCCATGCCACACAGAGAGTGGTTGCGCATGTCGGCCGCACTCGGGCAGATCAGCGACCTGCTCAAGGAAGTGCGTACCCTGCGTCGCAGGGTCGAGACGCTCGAGAAGAAGGAGAAGGGCGGATGATGGACATCCAGGAGATCCAGCAGTTGCTGCCCCACCGCTATCCGTTCCTTCTGGTGGATCGGGTGGTGGAGATCGTTCCGGGCCAGAAGATCACGGCCTACAAGAACGTCACGATGAACGAGCCCTTCTTCAACGGTCACTTCCCCGGACATCCAGTGATGCCGGGGGTGCTCATCCTGGAGGCGATGGCGCAGGTGTCGGCCATCCTCGCCTACAAGACGGAGCAGATGGATCCCACGCAGAAGGTGTCGTACCTGATGGGCGTGGACGGGGCGCGCTTCCGCAAGCCGGTGGTGCCGGGAGATCGCCTCCTGCTGACCGTCGAGGTGGTCCGCCACAAGGGGGCCATCTGGAAGACCAAGGGGACGGCCACGGTGGACGGGGTGAGGGTGGCCGAGGGCGAGTTCATGGCCACCGTGGTGGACAAGGACAAGAACAAGGACCCGGGCGGCTCGGCGACCGAGGCGTCCTGAGCAGGCGAGGAGGCTCACCATGGCGCAGGTTCACCCCACGGCGGTGGTCCATCCCGGTGCTCGCCTCCACGAGACAGTGGAGGTCGGCCCCTACGCCGTCATCGGCGAGAAGGTGACGATTGGCGCGGGCTCTCGTGTGGGCCCCCATGTCGTCATCGACGGGCGTACCACTCTGGGCGAGCGCAACGTCATCTACCCGTTCGCCGCGGTGGGCGGTGCCCCGCAGGACCTGAAGTACGCGGGCGAGGACACCCAGCTCATCATCGGCAACGGCAACACCATCCGTGAGTCCGCCACGCTCAACATCGGCACGGTTGGCGGGGGTGGCGTGACGCGGGTGGGCAACAACAACCTCTTCATGGCCTACAGCCACGTGGCCCATGACTGCCTGGTGGGCAACGGCTGCGTCGTCGCCAACAGCGTGGCGCTGGCCGGGCACGTCCAGGTGGAGGACTTCGTCATCCTCGGTGGCCTGTCCGCGGTGCACCAGTTCACCCGGTTGGGCAAGCACGCCTTCATCGCCGGTGGCTCCATGGTGACCATGGACGTGCCCCCGTACTGCACGGCGCAGGGAGACCGGGCGGAGCTGGCCGGCCTCAACGTGGTGGGCCTGCAGCGGCACGGCTTCAACGAGGAGCAGATCGGCCGCATCAAGGAGGCCTACAAGGTGCTCTTCCGCTCGAAGCTGCAGCTGACGGAGGCCCTGGGCCGGCTGAAGGCGGACATGGGTGGCCACCCGGAGATCGACTACCTGGTGGACTTCATCAGTCAGAGCAAGCGCGGGCTGACGCGCTGACGTGACCGTGGAGCGCATCGGCCTCATCGCGGGCAACGGACGGTTGCCCTTCCTGTTCGCGAGCGCGGCCCGGGAGCAGGGGCTGGAAGTGGTGGCGGTGGCCCACCGCGGCGAGGCGGATCCGGCCCTGGAGGCCGAGGTCGCCGAGCTGACGTGGGTCCGGCTGGGGCAGGTGGATCGCATCGTCCGCGCCTTCGTCAAGGCGGGCGTGAAGCGGGCGGCGATGGCCGGAGGGATCGGCCGGGTGCGCGCGTTCACGGAGGCGAGGCCGGACCTGGGCGCGTTGCGCATCATCTCCCGCCTGCGCAGCTTCCGGGACGACGCGCTGCTGCGCGCGGTGGCGGACTACTTCGAGTCCCACGGCATCACCATCGTGGCCCCCACGGACTGGCTGGCGCAGGCGCTGTGCCCCGCGGGCCATCTGGCGGGTCCCGCGCTGCATGCGGCGCAGGAGAAGGACGTGGCGCTGGGGCGCGAGGTGGCCCTGCTGCTGGGCCAGGCGGACGTGGGGCAGACCGTGGTGGTTCGCGGCGGCCACGTGCTGGCGCTGGAGGCCGTGGAAGGCACGGACGAGGCCATCCGCCGGGGCGGCAAGTACGGCGGGGCGGGGGCCGTGGTGGTGAAGCGCTGCAAGCCGGGGCAGGACCTGCGGTTCGACCTGCCGGCGGTGGGTCCTCGCACCCTGGAGGTCATGCAGGAGGTGGGGGCGAAGGTGCTCGCGCTGGAGGCGGGCAAGACGGTGCTGTTGGACGCGCCGGAGCTGTTCCGGGCGGCCGACAAGGTGGGCATCACCCTCGTCGGCGTGCCCTGAAGCCCTGCCGTTCCGTCAGCCCTTCAGCGCGGTTTCGACCGCTTCCTTCACCGTCTCCACGGGGGTGGCCTTGAGCTTCTGGGTCGTCTTCGTCAACGACCAGACCGTGTAGCCGGCGTTGTCGCTCAGGCACTGCACCTGGTCGTTCCAGCGGCCCACGGAGATCAGCCGCACCCGGATCTTCTTCTTCCCGTTTTCGTCCTGGATGTTCAGCAGCTTGAGCCCGGCGTCCTTCAACAGGAGGTGGCCGCCCTTGGGATCGATCGCGAACACCACGCCGTCCTTCCACACGAGGAAGTCCGGGAAGAAGCGATGGGTGTCCCCCTTGTGCAGCAGGGGGATGGAGTAGCCGCCAGGAGACGGGTTGCGTGCCCAGTCGAGGCCGGTCTCGTCGATGGCCTCGGCGACCGAATACTCCAACGGGCTGAGGTCGTAGGTGTCGTGGAGGGCGTTCGTGAAGGGTTTGGCCTTCGCCGGGTTCACGAGGAGGGGTCCCACCGTGTAGGGGTTCTCCTCCTCGAACACGAGCGCGCTGTTGCTCAGGTAGGTGTCGACGAGCTTCTCCGCCTCGCTTCGCAGGGCCGCCGCGGCCTTGCTGGTGATCTCCACGCGCGCATCGAAGACCCCCTTCGACCACTCGATGGCCTTCACCACCTCGGGGTAGAGGCCGAGCATCTCCCGCCGCACGATCCACCGCGCCATGACCCGGTGCGAGTGCGGCGTGCTCTGCGTCTGCACCTCGGCCTTGGTGCCGGTACCGATGGGCTGGACCGCCTTGTAGACCTCTCCCTGGCCGACGGTGTTCTCCGGATCCTTCCGGTAGTCGTGCAGGTTCTTCACGGCCTGCGTCAGCGGCTGGACCGCCTCGCTCGCGTCGATGTGGATGGAGGGGACGGTCAGCACCTTCTTCGGCTCATGGCGGACCCGCTGGCGTTCCTTCGGGTCGCTGTAGCCCTCGACCCGCACCTCCGGCAGGTCGGCGCCGAGCTTCTCCTTCACCATCTTCAGGATGCGGGGGAACTCCTGCTTGTTGTCCACCCGGATGTAGAAGCTCGCCGTGTTCAGGTCGGGGTCCTGGTAGTACCTCGCCCCGGGCTGACGCAGGACGCGGCCGATGACCTGCTCGATCTGCACGTCCGAGCCCATCGACTTGTCGATGTAGGCGAAGCAGCACTCCGGATCGTCCCAGCCCTCCTGGAGGCTCTGGTTGAAGATGATGTGCTTGTAGTTGCCCGCCGAGAAGACGGCGAAGTCCTGCTCGCCCCCGGAGAACAGCTTGAAGTCCGCGGGCGGCGGATGGGACATCCGGTCGAACTTGAGGTCGCAGTAGACCGCGATGCTGGCCGGGTCGACCTTCTTCTGCTCGACCAGGTAGCGCCAGATCAGGATGGGGGGCGCCTTGCGCTCGTTGAAGGGCTTGGACGGCAGATCCGGGGTGCCGTCCTCCTGGTTGATGTTGGTCCGGCAGACGTAGATCGCCTTCGGCTCGAAGCCCGCCTGGATGACCCTGGCCTTCTCGGCGGCGGCCTTCATGGACTCATGCATCTCGTCGAGCATGGTCTCCATGATCGACGTGTAGCCCCCGAGGACGACCTGCCGCTTCACCAGCTCGGCCTTGACGACGGCCTTGCTGCTGACGGCCGTCACGAGGCACGGCAGCGGCCCTTCCTTGGGATCGCTCTGCACGACGTCCGACCAGCCATGATCCTTCAGGCGGTCGATCAGCTTGCCCAGCCTGCCCGGGACTCGCATGGTGGCGCTGGCCACCAGGATGGCGTCCGGTTCGAGCTCCAGCAGCAGCTCGACCTGCTGGTCGGCCAGGTTCTGCGCCTCGTCGTAGACGATGACGAGCGGGCGCCGCTGGCCCACCCCCGTCTTCCGGGAGCCCAGCGTGGCCCAGAGGGACTCCGCGCCGCTGTCCTGGCTGATCTTGTGCACCTTGAGGGTGCCGTCACCCTTGTCCTTCTGGTTGAAGGTGCCGACCGTGGTCAGGGCGAGGAACGCGGTGTTCCCGTCCGAGATCTGCTGCGGGGTCAGATCGGACAGGTACTCCACCGTGAACTGGGGGATGAGGTGGCTGTACTTGCCCCCCGGCTCGAAGTTCGTGAAGGTCTGGTCGACCACCGCCTTCGCCTTGGAGATCCACAGCACGATGGGCTGGGGGCTCATCGTGGAGCGGATCTGCGCCACGGCGTCGGCGAGGATGGGCGTCTTGCCCGCGCCCGTCAGGGCGGACAGCGCCTGGTAGAAGGGTACGTCCCAGGACTTGTGCACCGACGGCCGCTTCGGGTCCGACGTGAGCTTGAAGTACCGGTTGACGATCTGCTGCGAGGCTCGGACCTGGAAGGGGAGGAGTTGGATGCTCACGCCGCGTCATCCTCGAGGGGTTTCGGCTCGTCCGCCGTGTAGGGCTCGATGGCCTCGTTGAAGCCGAGCTTCTCGAGGATGCGATCCGGGATTTGATAGAACTCCATGTTGGGGCCCGGGTAGATCGCCGTGCGCGCGTACACGTGGTACGGCGGCGACAGCTTCTCGGCCTTCGCCTCCTCCACGATGGCGCGGAACGCCTTCCGGTCGAGCACCGAGGACTCGTCCGGGCCGTTCCAGATGAGGAAGAAGCCCTCGCCCCGGGGGCTGATGGCGAACAGGTGGGCGTGCTGTCCCGCGGGCAGGCGCCGCAGGTGCGACGAGGCCCGCTCGCGCTGATCCCAGTGCGTCGTGAGCAGCAGGTCGAGCATCTCCTCGCGCTTGAGGGCGAGCACCGCCTCTGCGTCGACGGCGAGCATCAGCTTGGAGAAGCGGAAGCCGCCGGGGAGCGGCTCGGCTCCCTGGAAGAGATCGCCCTGCTTGTCGGCCCGCTCCCCCTTGATGACCCGGCGGATGCGCTCGGCCGTGAGGCTCCGGGCGTAGGGGTCGCCCCGCTCGGGCCGCCCCTGCTCGATGAGGATGAAGCGGCGGTCCGCCTCGTTCTCCGCATTGAGCTCGAGCACGGCGTGCCCGGTCGTTCCGGAGCCCGCGAACGGGTCCATCACGATGCCGCTCTTGGGGCACCAGATCTGGATGATCTTCTTGATGAGCCGCAGCGGCTTGACGGTGTCGAACTTGTGCCCGCGGCCGACGATGGCGGTCAGCTCGTCCACGCCGTCGCGGCTGCGGCCACTCTGGTCGGCGCGCCAGGAGACGCTGTCGAGCTCCACCGGCACTTCGTCTTCCTCGACCCAGAAGGTCGTCGGCACGGCCCCCGTCTTGACCAGCTCCTTGTACGTCTTGCGGACCGGCTTCTGGAGGCCGTCGTGACCCCAGTAGAGAAAGGGCCAGTTCCCCGCCTTCAGACGGGCCTCTGCCTTCTTCCGGGCCGCGGCGATGATCGCCTCGCGCTCCTTGTCGGTCCCGGCGTTGCCCCAACCCTTCAGGACCAGCGCCTTGCCCCGGTCATCGCCGAGGTCGAAGTCCTCGTACGCGGGACCCCACGCCTCGAGCCACTCCTTGAGCCGCGCGCGCTTGTACGCCCAGAAGCGGTGCTCGGACGTGTGGAACTCGCCGGTGAAGGGGGACTGAAGGGCGTAGCGGTTGGTCGGGCCACCGCTCCGGGCGGTCAGGTTGTCCTGCTTCCACTCGCCCTTCTCGTCGTTGTCGGGGTTGGAGAACCGCGCGTTCGACTTCTTCGAGCGCTCCAGCTCCTCGGTCTTCGCGGCGTTCTTGTCCTTGGCGTAGACGAGGACGTACTCGGTCGTCGCGGAGACGTGGCTCGCGTCGTTCTTCGGCGTGGTCTTCTGCCAGTTGATGATGGCGAGCCGGTTCGTCTCCCCGAACATCTCGTCCAGGACGATGCCCAGCCGGAAGAACTCCCGCTGGTCGATGCAGATGGCGAGCACCCCCGTGGGCTTCAGCATCTCCCGCATCATCCAGAGACGCGGCACCATGAACCGCAGCCACTTGCTGTGGCGCGAGCCGTCCTCGGCCGGGACGAGGGCGCCCAGGTCCGGATCGTTCGGGTCCTCGTCCCACTTGTCGTTGTACCGGAAGTCCTCGCCCGTGTTGTAGGGCGGATCCGTGAGGATGAGGTCCACCTGGCCGCGGTACTTGTACAGCGACGCCATGGCCTGGAGGTTCTCGCCCTCCATGATCATGTTGCGGGCCTGCTCCTCCTCGGAGCCGACGGACAGCTTGGGCTCGAGCTTCTGCCTCCGCGGCTTCACGGTCCGCACGATGCGCCACGGAGGAGTCTGTCCCTTGTAGCGCAGCCGGAGCCCACCGGACTCCTCGGCATCGCGCTCCTCGAGCAACTGGATCAGTTCATCGCGGCTGAGGCCGGTGTAGTTCCGAGCGGTCATGGACGATTCGTACGGAGAGTGAACGGGCGCCCGTAGGCCCACGGCGGGACCGCCGTGAAGGGCTCGTTAACATAGCGGGCCGGAGTGTCTACATCATCGAGAGCCTGCCTCCCCGCTCCCCAGGGAGAGGCCCGCGAGGAGGGTCGTCAATTCACGGCCCTGTGTGGAATGCTCCCCGTCCAAGGGCCTGTTCCTGGACACTGCTCCGGGACCCGACCCCGGTTCGCGTTGCACGAGGGACGCGTCCCGGACAGGGTGTGCCTCGGCCCGGAGGTGACCACCCCGCATGAACTCCCGCTTGCTGCTGCTGTGCCTCACCCTGTCTCCCCTGTGCGCGTTCGCCGACGCGGTGCGCGTGTCGCTCCAGCCCCGCGCCGCCGTGGGCAAGGGGCTGCCCGCTCTCCAGGTGCACATCGACGAGCCCATCGCCGGCTTCGAGCTGAAGCTGAAGCGGGGTGACGGCCACGAGGTGCGGGTGAAGGGCGGCGGTGAGCCGGGCGTGACGCGCACCCTCTCGTTGGAGCAGCCCGAGGGCCGCTTCCACTACGAGGGCGAGCTGGTGGTGCGCTTCCCGGACTCCCAGGAGGCCTCGATGCCGCTGTCCTTCGACGCGGAGCTGCTCGGGCCTCCCCAGCTGACGGTGGCGCCGGAGGACGTGGACGTGGCGGGGCGCAAGCTGCGCTTCAAGCTGTCCCGGCCCGCGTCTCGCGCGCAGGTGACGGTGCTGATGGACACCGGCAAGAAGGCCTTCGACGGCGAGGTGCCCTTCCAGAACGCGCCCGCCGGGACGCCGCTCGAGGTGACCTGGCCGGCGGCGGAAGGCCGGGTGCTGAGCATCTCCATCAAGGCCTTCGACACCTCGGAGTTCTATACGATCGTGGACCTCTTCCCCTGGCGGGTGGAGATTCCCCACGAGGACATCAACTTCGCCTCCGGCAGCGCCGAGGTGCCCGCGGCGGAGCGGCGCAAGCTGGACGCCAGCTACGCGCTCATCGCCGACGCGGTGTCGCGCTACGGCCGCCTGGCGCAGATGCGCCTCTACATCCTCGGGCACACCGACACGGTGGGGGAGACGGCATCCAACCGCGAGCTGTCCCTGAAGCGCGCCCGCGGCATCGCGGCGTACCTGCGCAAGAAGGGTCTCAAGCTGCCCATCTTCTACGAGGGCTTCGGCGAGCAGGCCCCGCGCGTGGCCACTCCCGACGAGACGGACGAGCCCGGCAACCGGCGCGCCGAATACATCCTGGCCGTGGAGCCCCCGGCCCTTTCCTCCACCCCCTTTCCGCCTCAGTGGCGGAAGCTGTGATGTCCCCCTCCAAGGAGACCCGACGGATGAAGCGACTCGTGCCACCCGCCCTGATCGCCCTCGCCGCCACTGGCTGCATGCACTCGCCCCAGGCCCTCATCAACCCCGCCGAGGAAGCCGGCAAGTGCGAGCTGGTCCAGACGCTCATGCGCGAGCAGGTGTCGCAGGGCCTCCTGTCGCAGCTGGCGTCGCAGGGGAGTGACGGGCCCGCGCAGGTGCTCGTCTTCGTGCGCCGGCCCGAGGAGGGCATGCTGGAGCGCCTCTTCCAGGGCGATCCCACGTGCGGCGGCGCCAACTACCGGGCGGTGCAGGACATCACCATGAAGGCCGTGGTGCTCTTCCTCCAGCCCCGGGGCAACGGCTACATCTACGACGCGCAGCTCGCGGCCCCCAATGAGCTGTCGCTGGGCGGGGAGGCCAAGGGCGCGGTGAGCAGGGACGACGGCGGCGGCTGGGTGGCCTCGGGCCTCTGAGACGTCCGGACCGGCTCCTCCTTCTCCCGGAGCAGGTCCTTCCCTCCGTCCGCGATGAACTGCACCGCGATGGCCGCGAGGATGAGCCCCATCACGCGCTCGAGGATGGCCACGCCCGACTGCTTGAGCACGCGCTGCACGAAGCCGGCGGCGCGCAGCACGAAGTAGCTCGTCAAGAAGGTGAGCACGATCGCCACCAGCACGGGCACGGCGGACAGCAGATCCTCTCCGCCGCGGGCCATCAGCACCATGGCCGTGGCGATGGCGCCCGGGCCCGCCAGCAGCGGCATCGCCAGCGGCACCAGCGCCACGTCTTCCTTCTTCACGCTCTCCTGCGTCTCGGACGGCGTGGTGCGCGTCTCCGAGGGCCTCGCCCTCAGCATGTCCAGCGCGGTGATGAGCAGCAGGATGCCGCCCGCCACCCGGAAGGCGCCCAGCGACACGCCGAACACCTTGAAGATGACGCCGCCGAACACGGCGAAGAAGAGCAGCAGCGAGCACGCCACCACGCACGCGCGCCGCGCCGTGCTCCGGATCTTCTCCTCCGAGTCCCCCGCAGTGATCGCCAGGAAGATGGGCACCACGCCGATCGGGTCCACCACGAAGAGGACCGCCGGAAGCGACACGAGGAACAGGGACAGCTGCTCGGACATACGCCCCTCTACACCGTGAGGCGCAGCTTCCACACCATCGTCAGGGCCTCGAGGAAGATCTTCCGGCTCATCTTCGACTGCCCCACGCGGCGGTCCTCGAAGACGATGGGGATTTCCTTCACCGTGAAGCCCTTCTTCAGGGTGCGGTAGGTGAGCTCGATCTGGAATGCGTAGCCGGTGCTCTTCACCGCTTCCAGGTCGATGGACTCGAGCACCCGCCGGTGGAAGCACTTGAAGCCGCCGGTGAGATCCCTCGTGCCCACGCCCAGGATGGAACGCGCGTAGAGCGAGCCGCCCCGGCTGATGATCTGCCGGCCGACGCCCCAGTTCACGGTGCCGCCGCCGCTCACGTAGCGCGAGCCCAGCACCAGGTCCGCGCCACCCTGCGCCGTGTCCAGGAAGGTGGGCAGGTAGCGCGGGTCATGGCTGAAGTCCGCGTCCATCTCGAGGATGTACGTGTAGCCCGCGTCGAGCGCCACGCGGAACGCATGGAGGTAGGCGCGCCCCAGGCCTTGCTTCTTCTCGCGGTGCAGGACGCGGATGCGCGGCTCCTTCGCCGCCAGCTCGTCGGCCAGCTTCCCCGTTCCATCCGGGGAGTTGTCGTCGACGACGAGGATGTCCACGCGGGGATCGGCCGCCAGCACCGCTCGGGTGATGGGCTCGAGGTTGTCCCGCTCGTTGTAGGTGGGGATGCAGACCAGCGCTGGATTCATCGCGCGGCGGGACATACCAGAGCGGCGGGGTATCCGCCTCTAGACTTTCGCGGTGGGGGGGAGCAGCTCCAGCACCGACTCGGCCGCCCGGTCGGCGGCCCCGTGCGCCCCGAGCCGGGTGCGCACTTCCTCCAGCCCCTGGAGCATCTCCTCGCGTGGTGTGCCTGGCACCCACAAGCGGCGGATTTCACCGGCGATGCGCTCGGGGGTCATGTCGCCCTGGAGGAGCTCGGGCACCACGCGGCGGCCGGCCAGCAGGTTGACGAGGGCCACGTGCGCCACCTTCAGCATCAGCCGGCCCACGAGGTAGGTGACGAGCGAGACGCGGTACACCACCACGAAGGGGCGCTGCATGAGCCCCGCCTCCAGGGCCGCCGTCCCCGAGGCCACGATGGCCGCGTCGCTGGCGCCCACCACCTCGGGCGCCTTGCCTTCCACCAGCACGGGTTGCACGCCGCTGCCCTCGAAGCGGGAGATGATCTCCTCGCGGGGGATGGTGGGCGCCACCGGCACCACGACCTGGAGCCCGGGGCGCTCGGCCACCAGTTGCTTCGCGGCCCCCACCATGGCGGGGAGGATGCGGCGGATCTCGCTCATGCGGCTGCCGGGCAGCAGGGCGAGGGTGGGGGTCTCCACGGGCAGCCCGAGCTTCTGGCGGAAGGCGGCGGCGCTGGCGGGGGAGGGCACCTGCTCCACCACGGGGCTGCCCACGTAGCGGGCGGTGACACCGGCCTCGCGGTAGAAGTCCTCCTCGAAGGGGAGGATGCAGAGCATCCGGTCCACCAGCTTCGCGATCGTCTTCACCCGGCCGCGGCGCCAGGCCCAGATCATCGGCGAGACGTAGTAGGCGACGGGGATGCCGAGCTTCTTGAGGCGGGCGGCGAGCCGGAGGTTGAAGTCGGGGATGTCCACGAGGATGGCGCAGGCGGGGCGGCGCTCGGCGGCGGCCTGGGCCAGCCCTCCCATGACCTGGAGGATGCGTGGAATCTTGGGCAGCACCTCGGTGATGCCCATGACGTTGACCTCGTGGGCGCCGTAGAGGAGCTCCACGCCCTGGGCGGCGAGGCGCGAGCCTCCCATGCCGAAGAAGGTGAGGTCCGGACGGCGGGCCTTGAGGGCGGCGACGAGCTCGGAGGCGTGGGCGTCACCGGACGCCTCGCCGGCCACGACGAGAATCTGGGGGGCAGGGGACATGGGAAGCGGCGCGCATCCTACCCGAAGCGCCGCTCACGGCCACGTCAGCATGAGCCCCACGCTGTTGGGGGCGGGCACCAGCCGGGCGGTGAGCTGTGCGTGGCGAGGAAGGACTCGGGAGTCACCTCGGCCGCCTGGGCAGCGAAGGACACACTCAGCAGGAGCAGCAGGGCCAGCCGCATGTGCTGGAGGGAGGAGGGCATGGGCGCTCGGGTGTGAGGAGCCTCTCCAGATGCACCAGTCGCTCGCGGGTCGCGCGGAGGCTGTATTTGGACCTGGACTGTTCTCATGTTCTGAGAAGAATGGGGCGGAGGTTCGGGCGCGGGATCGACATCCGGGCCCGGACATGGAAGCGTTTCCCTACGCTTCCGGTTGCTCCGGTATTGGGAGTGATCGGGCTTTCTGTCTCGTGACCAAGGGGGTGACTGATGTACCAGGACAGTGAGGCCCCGGTGGCGGGTCGATCCGCCGAGTTCTGGGCGCGGGACTTCGCGCGGCGGGTCACCCTGGTGAAGCCCGAGGACACCCTCCGCGGCGTGTTCTGCAACGGCCTGGTGCGGTTCGTCGGGGGGCTCGGTTGCGAGAAGCAGCTGAAGCGCTGCCTGGCGGCGGGGGGCGAGGAGAAGTTCGTCGACTTCTTCAGCTATCCCGTCGTCACGTACCTCCGGATGGTCTCCGCCGTGCTGTTTCCCCTGGCGGAGCGGTACGGGAGCGTCGAGGAGTCGCTGAGAGTGCTCGGGAGGCAGGCGATGGCGGACCTCCAGGGCTCCGCGGCGGGCAAGGCCCTGTCGATGATGCGCACGGGGGACATGAGGAGCCGTCTGGATGCCGTGCTCGCGGCCTACCGGGTCTCGGTGAGCTTTGGTGAGCAGTCCCTGGCGTGGATGGGGCCCACGAGCGCTCGCATCTCCCTGAGGAATGTCATCATGCCCCATCCCTTCCACGAGGGGCTGATGCTGTCCGTGCTGGAGCTGGGGAACCCCCGCCCCATGAAGGTACTCGGGCGTCAGACGGGGCCGCTGGACTGCGATTTCGACATCTCCTGGGAGTGAGCGCGGGGCGGGCTGTCCAGTGCGAGCTCCATGCAGACGCGGCTCGCGGCGGGGAGTCCCATTCGCGTTTCGTTCTCGCGGATGGCGCGCAGGCCGGGGCCCACCTCCTCGTCCCGCATGACGCGGAAGCCCCAGCGCTCGTAGAGGGGTGCGTTCCAGGGGACGTCCCGGAAGGTGGTGAGCAGCACGGTCCGGTAGCCCTGCTCTCGCGCCCACTGCCGCACCACCTCGAAGAGGGCCCGGCCCAGTCCCTGGCGCGCGTGGGCCGGGTGCACGTCGATCTCCGCGATGTAGGCCGTGCCATCCACTTCCTTGCTGAGGGCGAAGGCGGCGACCTCCCCGTCCGCCGCGACGGCCACCCACGCGCCGCCCTGCCGCTGGTACTCGCGCAGCTGCTCGAGCGTCTGCGCGCCCGCCTGGGCGATGAAGGGATGCGCTGACTGGAGGAACTGCTGCGCGGCGAGGTGCTCGAGCTCCGGCAACCGGGCCAGCTCCTCGGGCCGGGCCCGGCGCAGGGTGTAGCCGCGCCACGTCGTGTCCGTCTTCATCGAGACCTCATCACTCAGTCGCTCGGCTCCTTGCCTTCGTACTCGGCGGAGGTGGCCTCGCCCGGATGCTTCGGATTCTCGCTCTCGCGGGCCTGCCGCTGAAGGTCCTGCTTCGCCTCGTCGGACTGGGCCTGCCTTTCATCGCGAACGGGCGGCTTTCCCTCTCTCTCGAAGACGTCGGATCTTTCCTGGGCCATGGGCCACCTCCACCGCCAAGGTGGGGGCGCTCTGGTGCCGCTTCAAGGAGGTCACACCCCCTCGGGAGACGGTCTGCCTGAACTCTTTCACTCCCGGAGAGAAGGCGCTCCACCCGCCGGGCAGCCGGGCGAGTCGCACCGCCGCGCGAGGGCGTGCTGGAGGGCGGGCGGACGAGATTCCTGACTGATGCACGCGGGCCGAATGTGTACACTCGGCGGCCCTTGAAGACGCTTCTTCTGGCCGAGAGCCATCCGCCCACTCTGGAGCACCTCACCGGGTTGCTGTCTCAGGCCGGGTTCACCGTGCGTGCGGTGAGCGACCCCGGCTCGGCGATGGAGCACTTCGTCGCCGACAACCCCGACATGGTGGTGGTGGCCGTGGACATGCCGCGCCTGGACGGAGCGCACGTGGGCCACCTCATCCGCAACCACAGCCAGGGGGCGCGCGTGCCCATCGTGGCCATCGACAAGGGGCACCTGGGCCGGGCGCGCGGGGTGGCGGCGGTGTTGGATCTCAAGGTGAACGCCTACGTGGCGGACCCGCTCAAGCCGGGCGAGCTGGTGGGCAAGCTGCAGTCGCTGGCGAGCACCTCCACGCGCAACGAGGTTCCGCTCAAGGGCGTGCGGGCCGTGCTGGCGCGCCCGGCGGTGGTGAGTGGAGATCTCAAGGGCTTCCCGCTGCCGGCGCTGCTGGTGTCGCTGTACCGGCTGCGCCGCGATGGCGTGCTGGTGGTGGCGTACCGCGATCTCACGCGGCGGGTCTTCTTCGCCCGGGGCGGCGCGGTGAACTACGACTCCAGCGCGAGGCAGGACGCGCTGCCCAACTACCTGTTGCAGCGCCAGGTGGTGACGGAGACGCAGGCGGAGCGGGTGGTGCAGGCGTTGGGCTCGGGTCTGCGCATCGGCGCGGCGCTGGCCGAGGCCGGGGTGGAGGCGGCGGGCGAGGAGCTGTTGCAGCTGCTGCGCGACTACACGAGCGACCGGCTGGCCCAGGTCATCGGCATGCGCGAGGGCCGTTACGCCTTCTACCCGGGCGAGGAGTTCCAGGCCGAGGTGGCCACGGTGGAGACGCCGGCGCTGGCGCCGATCCTCGATGGAGCGCGGCGGGCCCTGCCGCTGAAGGTGATGGCGGCCCCCTTGCGCTCGCACCAGGCGGAGTTCCCGGTGCGCACGCCCGAGTTCGGCAGGGATCTGGGCGCGCTGGGGATGAACACGGAGGACCTGAAGATCGCCATGCAGGTGAACGGGCGCATCGCGCTGCGAGACCTGCTGGCGCACGGGCGAGGGGATCTGCGGCGCGGGTACTCGCTGCTGTGGTTCCTCAAGCTGACGGGCTGCATGAGCTTCTCCCCGGTGCCGGTGGCGACCGGACCGGGCGAGGTGGTGGCCGTGCCGGAGTCCATCGCTCCGCGCAAGCGCAAGCCGCTGCCGCCGGAGACGGAGGCGTCCCTGCGCGAGGGCGCGGTGAAGATCATCACCGGCAGCTACTTCCGCTGCCTGGGGCTGGACATCGCCGCGGACTCCGAGGCCGTGGAGCGCGCCTACCACGAGCTCGCCACGCGCTTCCACCCGGACAGCTACGCCGAGTTCGACACCTCGGAGACGAAGGACCTGCTGGACTCGGTGCAGGAGAAGCTGTCGGCGGCCTACCGGGTGTTGTCGGTGGAGGAGAAGCGCAAGGCGTACCTGCAGTACCTCATGTCGCGCATGGACGTGGGGCGCTCCACCACGGTGAACGTGGACGCGGAGATCATCCTGCGGCGGGGCGAGGCGGCGCTGAAGCGCAAGCAGTACCGCTCGGCGCTGATCCACTTCGAGGAGGCGGTGACGCTCAACCCGCAGGAGCCCGAGTACTACTCGTACCTGGCGTGGGCCACGTTCCTGGCGGGCACGGGGCCGCGCGAGGACCGGGCCAAGGCGGCGCAGAAGGTGCTGCGCAAGGCGCTCTCGCTCAACGCGTACCTGGAGCGGGCGATCATCATCTCGGCCATCATCGACAGCGAGATGGGTGACGAATCCGGGGCACGCAAGAAGCTGCTGAAGGTGCTCGAGCTCAACCCCAACGCGAAGCTCGCGAAGGCCGCGCTGCGCAAAGTAGGTCGGTGATGCACAAGTCGTTGTGGAGGTTGCTGGGGTTCGCCCGGCCGCACGTGGGCGTGCTGGTGGCGGCCTTCGCGTGCATGGCGGTGGTGGGCCTGGCCACGGGGGCGTACGCGTACCTGATGGGGCCGGCGCTGCGCTTCCTGCTGTCGGGTGGCTCGGAGGGTTTCGGGGGCGCGCAGCCGGTGCCCTGGCTGTCGAGCCTCCCGCGCGAGGCCGCGCTCTGGGGCTTCCCGGTGGTGGTGGTGACGGTGGGCGTGGTGAAGGGCGTGGGGTACCTCGGCCAGTTCTATTTCATGGGCTACTTCGCCCAGAAGGTGGCGGCGGACGTGAGGAGGGCGCTCTTCGTCCGCCTCACCTCGCTGTCTCCGGCGCAGCTGTCGCGCGAGCGGATGGGAGATCTGCTCAGCCGCTTCTCCGCGGACGTGCAGGCGGTGGAGGTGGCCGCCATGTACACGGTGGGCTCGTACCTGCGGGACTCGTTCCAGGTGGTGGTGCTGGCGGGCGTGGCGCTGTCCCTCAGTCCGATGCTCGGCGCGTTGATGCTGTGCGTGCTGCCGCTGGCGGCACTGCCGGCCTCGAGGCTGACGCGCAAGGCGCTGAAGGGCACGCGCGAGGGGCAGGTGCAGCTCGGTCATCTCGCGGGGCAGCTGCAGGAGGGGCTGGGCGGCATGCGGACCATCCAGGCCTTCAACGGGCAGGCGGCGGAGCTGGCGCGCTTCTCGGCGCACGCGACGGCACACGAGCGGGCCCTGGTGAAGGCCGCGTGGGCGCGGGGTGGGGTGCCCGGGGTGATGGAGGTGCTGGCGGCGGCTGCGCTCGCGGGAGCGCTGGCCTACGCGGCGGCCACCCACGCGATGGAGCCCGAGTCCCTGCTGTCGTTCCTCACCGCGGTGATTCTCGTGTACCAGCCGGTGAAGGACCTGGGCCGGGTGACGCAGTTCGCGATGCAGGCGGGCGCGGCGGGGGAGCGGCTCTTCTCGCTGTTGGATCTGAAGCACCCGGTGGAGGACGCGCCGGGGGCCACGGCCGCGCCGGCGTTGGAGAAGGGCATCCAGGTGGAGGGCGTGCGCTTCTCCTATGGAGATCGACGCGCGCTGGACGGGCTGACGCTGGAGCTGCCGGTGGGGAAGGTGGTGGCGCTGGTGGGGCCGAGCGGTGGAGGCAAGAGCACGCTCACCCAGCTGCTGCTGCGCTTCGAGCGCCCCCAGGAGGGACGGCTCCTCTTCGACGGGGTGGACGTGGACCGCTACACGGCGGCGAGCGTGAGGGCGAAGTTCGCGCTGGTGACGCAGGAGCCGCTGCTCTTCTCGGGCAGCGTGCTGGACAACCTGCGCTATGCGCGGCCGGAAGCCACGCGCGAGGAGGTGGAGGAGGCGGCGCGGGTGGCGAACGCGGACGGCTTCATCCGGGCGCTGCCCGAGGGCTATGACACCCGGGTGGGGGAGCGGGGCGTGAAGCTGAGCGGAGGGCAGAGGCAGCGGCTGTGCATCGCGCGGGCGGTGCTGTCGAGGGCGCCGGTGCTGGTG
This sequence comes from Archangium lipolyticum, assembly GCF_024623785.1. Taxonomy (NCBI): domain Bacteria; kingdom Pseudomonadati; phylum Myxococcota; class Myxococcia; order Myxococcales; family Archangiaceae; genus Archangium; species Archangium lipolyticum. The sequence continues at coordinate 13,079 of NZ_JANKBZ010000034.1, read as the reverse complement.
CTGGACGAGGCGACGAGCAGCCTGGATCCGGAGAGCGAGCGCGAGGTGCAGGCGGCGCTGGCGGCGGTGCTGCCGGGGAGGACGGCGCTGGTCATCGCGCACCGGCTGTCGACGGTGGTGGACGCGGACCTGCTGTGCGTGGTGGAGGCGGGACGGGTGGTGGAGCGGGGCAGTCACGAGGAGTTGCTGAAGGCGGGAGGCCGTTACGCCCGGCTGTGGGCGCTGCAGACGGCGCCGGAGCGGGGCGCGGCGTGAAGGCGTCGGCGGTGGTGGGGAAGCTGCTCCGGGCGCTGCTGGGGCTGGTGCTGCTGTTGCTGGGGGTGGCGGGGTTCTTCACGCTGGCGGCCTCCTTCGCCGAGTACCCGGTGGTGCCGCGCCAGGAGGGCGCACCCGAGTGGGTGCGAGGGGCCTTCCACGTGCACACGACGCGCTCGGACGGGAGGGGCACGGTGGAGGAGGTGGCGGCGGCGGCGAAGGCGGCGGGCCTGCGCTTCGTGGTGCTGACGGACCACAACGACTTCGCACCGCGCGAGCCCGTCTTCATGGACGGGGTGTTGCTGGTGCCGGGCGTGGAGATTTCGACGGATCACGGCCACCTGGTGGCGTTCGGCATGAGGCAGCCGCTGGAGGGCGTGCGGCCGTGGATGGACGGAGGGGAGGCGGAGGCGGCGGTGGAGAAGGCGGGCGGGGTGAGCGTGCTCGCGCACCCGGTGCAGAAGCGCAACCCCTGGCGGCACGAGGAGGCCGCGAGGCGGGCGGATGGCTTCGAGCTCTACTCCGCGGACACGTTCTTCCGGGACGCGCTGCGCCACCCGTTCAGCCGGTTGCTGCCGGCGGTGGGGGCGTCCTTCGGCCAGCCGGTGCACGGGGTGATGCTGCTCGTCGAGCCGCAACCCGAGTCCACGGCGCGGCTGTTGGAACTCGAGCGGGAGAAGCCGCGTGTGGCGCTGTGCTCGCACGACGCGCACGGGCTGCCGCGCTACGAGGACGTCTTCCGGGCGCTGGCGGTGTACCTGCCGCCCTCGGAGGGAGGCATTCCCCCGGTGTTACCGAAGGAGCCGCGCGCCGCGGCCGAGGTGGTGGTGAAGGGGCTCGCGAGTGGAAGGGCGGTGTGCGCCTTCCGGGCGCTGGGCGAACCCGAGGGCTTCGCGTTGGAGGGCCTGGACGCGGAGCGACGGGAGGCTCGGGTGGGCCAGGTGCTCACCGTGCAACTCCCCCCGGAGGCGGGAGAGCAGGTGCGGCTCGAGGTCTGGGGGGCGGGGAGGCTGAGACCGGATGGCCGGTCGGTGGAACTGGTGGAGGAAGGAGCGGTGCAGGTGGAGGTCTGGGGGCGGGCACCGGGGAGCTTCTTCGGCACGACGTGGCGACCCTGGATCGTCCCGAGCCCGGTGCGAGTGCTCCCAAGAAGCGAAGCCCCCTGAACCAGGGGGGCTACCCGCGCATCCACCCCTCTCCCTCTGGGAGAGGGAAAGGGTGAGGGTGTAGTCCCCGTCCTCCCCACCGTGCCGTGGCCCATGGCCCGCAAAGTCGAACGGCCGCCCCCGGAACAACTCGGGAGCAGCCGTTCTTGGTACAGCCCCTTCAGGTTGGGACCCCCGCGCCGCCCAGCATCGGCGCGGTGTCCCTTGTCACCCGAGGGTGAATCCGGGTCCGGGAGCCACGCTTCGCCCCCGGCTCCGTGTCAGCTGCGATCAGTCGTTGATGTTGATGCCCAGGCCGGCGAGATCACCGATGCCGCCGAAGTCATCCCGGTCGTGGTGGCCGGGGCGCACGCGCACCGTCGTGGTCTTGCCCACCAGGTTGAGACCCTCGTAGCCGCCCTTCGCGCCGAAGATCTGGATGTAGTAGTTGCCGTCGCGCACGCCCTTGATGCGGCAGATCTCCAGGTTGTGCTCGCTCACGCCGCGGCACTCGTACTCGTACGCCTTGGGGGCCGAGCCGTTCTGCACGTAGAGGTCCGCGTTGCCCTTGCCGCCGTAGATGATCACGTAGAGGTCGGTGCGGGTGTTGGCCCTCGTCGAGGTCACCACCGGCAGCTTGTAGACCTGGTCGGAGCCCGCGACGCCGGAGAGGCCGGAGAGCTTCACGCCTTCCTCGATGGGGATGTAGCCGCCCTTCCAGGTCACCGACAGGGTCACGCCCGTGTAGGCGCTGAAGGCGTTGAGCATCACGTACCAGGTGCCCTGGGACGGAGCGGCGACGACGCAGGACTCCGCGTTGCCGGACTTGTAGGGACGGCAGTCGTACTGGGTGGTGGTCGGCGCGTTGTTGAAGCGCAGGTACAGGTCCGCGTCACCCGTGCCGCCGCTGATGCTGACCGTCAGGTCCGTGGCGCCCTCGGGCACCGTGAAGCTGTAGTACTGCTTGGAGCCCTTGGTACCGGACACGTCGGTCACCGGGACGTTCTTCTCGATCGGGGTGTTGACCGGCGGAGGAACGGGCACGCCCACGCCCACGGCCTTCCAGGCGTTGGAGACGGAGGCGATGGTGGCCGCGTCGTAGCCGAGCTGCTGAGCGGCCTGCTCGGTGGCGATCTTCGCCTGCTCGAACGTGGTGCTCGGCGTCATGATGTCGGCGTTGGCCTTGTAGAAGATCTGCGCGGCCTTCTCGATGCCGATGCCCGCGACGGCCTGGGTGGTCTTGCCCTTCGGGTGCGTGCCGCCCTGGCTCAGCAGGTAGAAGGCCAGGTTGGAGATGCCCGAGCTGTAGTGCACGTCCACGCCCGAGGCGTAGTCCGGGTAGTAGTCGAGCGAGTCGCCGTCCTGCGTGGGGTTGGCCATGTAGCGCAGCGCGTCACCCGGGGTGGCCGGGGTCCACACGTCGTCGCCGATGAGCCAGGTGCGGTCGCTGACGACCTTGCCGTCGCCGTACCACTCGCACACGGCGCCGAAGATGTCGGACATGGACTCGTTGAGGCCGCCGGACTCACCCGAGTAGATGAGGTCCGACTCGTTGTCCGTCACCGCGTGGGTCAGCTCGTGGGCGGTCACGTCCAGCGAGTTGGCCAGGTTGGTGGCGGTGACGTTGTCGCCGTCGCCGTACACCATCTGGGTGCCGTCCCAGAAGGCGTTCACGTACTTGACGCGGTGGTGCACCGTGCTGATGAGGGTGGCGCCCGCGTTGTTGATGGAGTCACGGGCGAACAGGCTGCTGTAGCAGTTGTAGACGGTGCCGAGGTGGTCGTAGTTGGTGTTGACCACGGCGTCGGCGACCGGCGCCTCGCCCTCGGAGCGCGCCAGGGTACCCGGCAGGGTGGACAGCGTCTTGCCGTCGTACAGCTTGCGGTTCAGGGCGGTGTGCACGTGCGAGATGCGCTCGACGATGGAGCCGTCGACGGCGTTCACGAGCACCGAGTCATCCACGGGGGTGCCGTCGGCCTGCTCACCCTTCTGGCGGACCTCGTAGACGAGGACCAGCTTGTCGCCAGCGCGGAAGTAGGAGAGCGACGGCTCACCCTCGACGCGGGCACCCTGGGGAGCGGCGCGGTCCTCGGCCGCCGCGCTGATGGCGGCCTCGGGGGCCACGGACGCCTTCTCGGGGCCGGCCAGGTCGCCGCGGACGTTGGTGTTGGCCGCGAAGATCTTCCCGTTGCGCGCGTGCAGGCGCAGCTCGCCGCCGATGATGGCCCGCCCGTTGTGGAGCACGCCATAGCGGTAGTGCAGGTCACCCTGCCGGTCGGCGTAGGCGCGCTTGAGGATGAGGTTGTTCGTCTCGAGCTTGAACTGGGGAGCGATGCTCGCCAGCGCGGGGGCCAGGTCCGCGGTGAGGGCGGCCTCGGCGGACAGGGACGCGGGCAGGGTGCCCAGCTCGCCGGTGATGAACCGGGCGGTGCCGTCCTTCTCCGCATCCACGACGGTGCTGCTGTTGCCCAGGGCCGAGGCCAGCGTCCGCACTCCCGCCGGCTTGTCGCCCGCAGGGGCGGTGTTCTCGTTGCAGGCACCCATCATCATCGACAGGGCCGCGATTCCAATGACTCCGCGGATCCGATTCTCCACTGTGCTGCCTCCTGTGTCCCTGTTGCCTCAGGGACGCGAAGCAGTGTGCCAAAAAAGGACAGTCATTTCAAGGATTGCTGATAAATTGCGTTTTTACCGTTTTCACAAAAGGTGAGAAAATCTTGCTCTGGCCGTGAGTGGGGTGGTGTGGGTGGAAGCGGTGGAGCGTGCTGCGGGACGGGGGTGCATCTGGTAGAGGGTCCGCGGCCCGGGTCCCCATGCGCCTCCTCTATATCCTCGCCAGCTATCTGCTCTTCGCCGTGCTCTTTCCGGTGTTGTCACTGCACCGCAAGACGCGGCACGGGCTGCGGCAGCGGCTGGGCTTCTACGCGGAGGGGGAGCTGCCGCCGCGAGGGCCGGGGCCGACGATCTGGATGCACGGGGCGAGCGCGGGGGATCTGCTGGCGCTCTCGCCGATGTTCGGACCGCTGAGGGAGCGCTTCCCGGGGTGCCGCATCGTGCTCTCCACGATGACGAACTCGGGCTACATGATGGGGCGCGAGCGGCTGGCGAAGCAGGTGGACGGGGTGGTGTACGCGCCCTACGACCTGTGGGGAGCCACGAGGAGGGCGGTGCGGGCCATCCAGCCGGACCTGTTGGTGCTCGAGTACACGGAGATCTGGCCCAACCTCATCCGGGCGGCGAGGAGGGCGGGGGTGCGCGTGGCGCTGACGAACGGGCGCTTCTCCCCGGCGCATCAGGGGAAGTACCGGCTGTTGTTCTCGCTCATCGGCAATCCCCTGAGGGACATGGATCTGTTCCTGATGAGGGGAGAGGACGAGGCGGAGCGGGTGTTGGGGCTGGGGGCGCCGCGGGAGCGGGTGTTCATGACGGGGAACACGAAGTTCGACGCGCTGGCGGCGGCGGACGTGGGGAGGGAGGACGAGACGCTGCGGAGCGCGCTGGGGCTGAAGGAAGGGGAGCGGGTGTGGATCGCGGGCAGCACGCACGAGGGGGAGGAGGAGCACCTGCTGGGGGTGTACCGGAGGCTGCTGGGGGCGCACCCGGAGCTGCGGTTGGTGATCGCGCCGAGGTACATCGAGAGGGCGGGGAGGATCGTGGCATTGGCGAAGGAGGCGGGGTTGGGGGCGGGGCTGCGGTCGAAGGGGAACGAGGAGGGAGGGCGGGTGGTGGTGCTGGACACGATTGGAGAGCTGTCGAGGGCGTACAGGCTGGCGACGCTGGTGTTCGTGGGAGGGTCGTTCACGAAGAGAGGGGGCCAGAACATCCTGGAACCAGCGGGGCAGGGGAAGCCGGTGCTGTTCGGGCCGCACATGGAGAACTTCCGGGACAGCGTGCAGGTGCTGGTGGGGAGGGGAGGGATCCAGGTGAAGGACGCGGACCATCTGTACCGGGTGATGACGGAGCTGTTGGCGAAGCCGGAGACGGTGACGGCGCTGGGGGAGTTGGCGAGGGCGACGGTGAGACAGATCTCCGGAGCGAGCCAGCGCAACGTGGATCAGATGGCACGAATCCTCCCCTCTCCCTCCGGGAGAGGGACGGGGTGAGGGTAGGCGTGACCGTGATGGAGACCTGAGAGCCATGAGAATCCTCCACCTGCTCGCGAGTCCCTTCTGGAGTGGTCCCGCGGAGAACGTGGCGTTGCTGGCGTTGGCGCAGCGCGAGGAGGGGCACGAGGTAACGGTGGCGGTGGATCGCCGGAGGACGGAGGTAGCGGCGGAGGAGCCGGCGGTACCGCGCCTCGAGACGCTGGGCCTGTTGGATGAGGGCGGTCTGGAGCTCTCGGTGAAGTCCCCGCCGTGGGGGATCTGGAAGGACATGCGAGGGCTGAGGGCCCGTGACGTGGACGTGGTGCACACGCACTTCACGCACGACCACCTGGTGGCGAGGTGGGCGAGACCGAGAAGAGCGGTGCTGATCCGTTCGGTGCACGCGCCGAGGTCGCTGAGGGCGTCGCTGCCGTACGCGGACGCGTACACGGTGCCGGCGTCGTCACTGGTGACACGGCTGCTGGGCCATCGGGTGAGGGTCCTCCCTCCGCTGGTGGATGGGATGTTCAGGCCGGCGGAGGATCGCGAGGCATTGCGGAGGGAGCTGGGGCTGACGGGGGCGCCGCTGGTGGGGATGGTGTCGACCTTCCAGGCGTCACGGCGGCACGGAGTGGGAGTGGAGGCCTTCGCGAAGCTGCGGCAGGCGCACGCGGGGGCGAGGCTGGTGCTGGTGGGGGATGGAGAGTTGCTGGAGCCGGTGCGGCAGCAGGTGCGAGCGATGGGGTTGGAGGAGGCGGTGACGTTCGCGGGCTACCAGCGAGGCGAGGCGTTCGCGCGCTGGCTGCGAGCACTGGACGAGGTCTGGGTGCTGGGCCTGGGGAACGACTGGAGCGCGAGAGCGGCGGTGCAGGCGAGGGCCTGCGGGGTGCGAGTGGTGGCGGTGGCGGAGGGAAACCTGCCGTCGCTGGCGGACGCGCTGGTGGAGGAGCCGACGCCGGAGGCGGTGTTGGCGGCGTCGGAGTCGGGGGAGAGGGCGCTGGTGGCGCACCCGAGCAACGCGAGGATCGCGGAGGACATGCTCGCGCTGTACGAGCAGGCGAGGGCGGAGCGGTGAGCGAGCCGACGGCCATCGAGCGGGTCTTCTACCCGGGGAGAGCGGAGCCCTGGGGGAGACGGGCGTTGCTGGCGCCACTGGAGGTGCTGGCCTGGGGATACGGGGCGGGAGTGAGGCTGAGGGGAGCGCTCTACGACGCGGGCGTGTGGAGAGGAGAGCGGGTGGAGGGGGTGCGGGTCGTGTCGGTGGGCAACCTGAACGTGGGAGGGACGGGGAAGACGCCGGCGGTGCTGTACCTGGCGGAGCTGCTGGTGAGGGAGGGGAGGCGGGTGGGAATCCTGACGCGAGGGTACGGGAGGGAGTCGAAGGAGCCGCTCACCTTCACGGGGAAGGGGCCGCTGCCGTCGGTGGAGGAGGCGGGGGATGAGCCCCTGTTGCTGGCGCGCCGTTGCCCGGAGGCGAGGCTGTTGGTGGGAGCGGATCGGCGGAAGCTGGCGCGCCGGGCGAGGGACGAGTTCGGGCTGGAGGTGGTGCTGCTCGACGATGGATTCCAGCACCGGAAGCTGGCGAGGGACGAGGACGTGGTGGTGGTGGACGAGGCGGTGGGGTTTGGCAATGGGAGGATGTTGCCGAGAGGCCCGCTGAGGGAGCCGCTCTCGGGGTTGGGCCGGGCCACGCTCTTCTGGGTGCGAGCCGCGTCGACGCCGGGGCCGGAGCTGCCGCCACTGCCAGCGCCGCGAGTGAGGACGCGCTATCGGCCCACGGCGTGGGTGGATCCTTCGGGGACGCCGCATCCGCCGGAGGCGCTATCGGGACGACCGGTGATGGCGCTGGCGGGGCTTGCTCGGCCGGAGGGCTTCCTGAGGACGCTGGGCGAGTTGGGGACCGAGGTGAGGGGGACGGCCTTCTTCCCGGACCACCACCGATTCACGGAGCGGGAGCTGCACGAGGTGGGCACGCGGGCGGCGAGCCTGGGGGCGAGGGTGGTGACGACGGAGAAGGATCGGGTGAGGCTGCCTGGGGGCTTCGAGGCGTGGACGGTGCGCTTGGGGGTGGAGGTGCTGGAGGGAGAGTCGCACCTCCGGCGGGCGCTCGGGCTCGGGTAGGAAAAGGTCGGCTTGTCGGCGGGGTGCTGCTGTGGGACAACGCGCCGCCATGGCTGCCGTCCTGCCCGCCCGAGCGACTCCCACCCTGGCCCAGCTTCCATTGGCCTTCGCGCGCCGGAGGGTGCTGCTGGTGGGGGATCTGGTTGCCGACCATTACATCTACGGCCAGACGGACCGGGTGAGCCGAGAGGCGCCGGTGCTGATCGTTCGTCACGAGTCCTCGGAGGTGAAGCTGGGGGGCGGGGCGAACGTGGCGGCGAACGTGCGTTCGCTATCGGGTCAGGTGACGGCGGTGGGGGTGTTGGGGGCGGACGAGATGGGGCGGGCGCTGCGGAAGCTGTTCGACGAAGCGGGAATCGAGCTGAGCGCGGTGAGTGCGAGGGGCGTGGAGACGGAGACGAAGACGCGCATCCTGGCGGGCGGGTTGAGCACGACGCGGCAGCAGATGTTGAGGCTGGACCGGGGGCAGAGGGGGCCGTTGCCGCCGAGGCTGAGGCGAGCGCTGGTGAAGCGGGTGGAGGAGGCGGCGAAGGACGCGGACGCGGTGGTGGTGTCGGACTATGGGGCGGGGGTGGTGGGGGACGAGATGCGCGAGGCGCTGCGGAAGCTGGCGGCGGAGGGGCTGCCGGTGTGCGTGGACAGCCGGTACAGCCTGATGGCGTTCTCCGGGGTGACGGTGTGCAAGCCGAACGAGCCGGAGTTGCAGGCGCTGGTGGGCCGGGCGTTGAGGACGGAGGAGGAGCTGGTGGAGGCGGGGCACGAGGTGGTGCGCCGGTTGAAGTGCGAGGCGCTGTTGGTGACGCGGGGCCGGCACGGGATGGCGCTCTTCGATGCGAAGGGAGGGGTGGACATGATCCCGGTGCACGGAGCGAAGGAAGCGGTGGACGTGACGGGGGCAGGGGACACGGTGATCGCGGCCTTGTCGTTGGGGCTGGCGGCGGGGGGGAGCTTCGGAGCGGCGGCGCGGCTGGCGAACGTGGCGGGCTCACTGGCGGTGCAGAAGCTGGGCACGGCGACGGTGGCGAGGGACGAGCTGCTGGGCGAGCTGAGGAGTGCGCGGTGAATACGAGCCACAAGGTGGGGAAGCTGTCGGAGGTAGTGGAGCAGCGCGAGCGCTGGAGGGCGGAGGGGAAGACGGTGGCATTGGCCAACGGGGTGTTCGATCTGATCCACGTGGGGCACGTGCGCTATCTGGAGGGGGCGAAGGAGCTGGCGGACTACCTGGTGGTGGCGGTGAACTCGGACGCCTCGACGAGGGCGTACAAGGGGCCGGGCCGACCACACATCCCCGAGGGAGAGCGGGCGGAGATGGTGGCGGCGTTGGCGTGTACGGACCGGGTGGTGGTGTTCGATGAGCCGAACGTGAGGAACATCATCCGGGAGCTGAAGCCGGACGTGCACGTGAAGGGGACGGACTACACGCCGGACACGATTCCCGAGGCGGACGAGGTAAGAGCCTACGGGGGACGTGTAGCGGTGGCGGGAGATCCAAAGAACCACAGCACGACGGAGCTCGCGAAGAGGCTGCAGTCGGAGCGAGGAACGAAGTAGGAGCGCGAGCATGAGGCTCCCCGACGAACTCCTCGCGACATTGGCCTGTCCCAGCTGCAAGGGCGCACTGGTGTTCCAATCCCGAGGAAAGCCCCCTCTCCCTCTGGGAGAGGGTTGGGGTGAGGGTCTTCGCGCTTCAACCCCTGGGTCCGAGGACGAGCTGCACTGCGAGCACTGCCGTCTGGCGTACCCGATCAGGGACTCAGTACCAGAGCTGTTGAACGCCTCGGCGCGCCGCTACTGACCTCACTGGGCGGAGACCTGCGCGGCCAACCCCTGGGCGAAGGCCCGCACCTCTTCGAAGACACGGGCCTCGAGATCGCCACCCGAGTCGACCACGGGAGTCAGGTCGACCATGCGGTGGGGAGGATGGGGGTGTCCCCAGCGAGCCATGTCCATGCGGAGGAAGAGTCCGAGGGTAGGAGTCCCGAGGGAGACGGACAGGTGCATGGGGCCGGTGTTGTTGCAGACGGTGAGACCGGCGGAGCGCATGAGGGCGGCGAGCTCGTCGATGCTGGTGGGGGGAGCGAGCACGGCGCCGGGGGCGGCTGCGACGACCGCGCGAGCGAGCTCCTCCTCACCGGGGCCCCAGGTGACGACAGGTGTACGGCCGGAGGCGATCAATGCGCGAGCGGCGGAGGCGAAGGCCTCGGGAGGAATGCGGCGCCAGCCGAGTCGCCCGCCGGGGTTGACGACGGCGCGGGGAGAGCCGGAGCCCGCCTCGAGCCAGGCGCGGAACGAATCGCTGACCTGGGGCTCGCGGAAGGACATCAGCTCATGGGGAGGGCCCTGGAGGAGGGGATCGAGCAGATGGACGCGCTGTATCACCTCGCGAGGGGTATCGGAGCGGGCGGGGACGGAGATCGAGTGGAGGTAATGAATGGGCCACTGGCGGGGCCCGATGACGATGGCACGAGGCCCCACGAGGCGGGAGATGAGGGCGGAGGTGACGGAGGGAGTGGACCAGTTGGCGCAGTCGACGACGACGTCATAGCGCTCGCGGCGCAGGGCGCGGATGCCGGGGGCGAGCGCGCCGAGCCAGATGAGCCGCCGGTCGAAGGGGATGATGCGGTCGGCGTGGGGGTGGCCGGAGAGGACGCGGGCGACCTTGGAGTGGACGAGGACGTGGACCGCCGGGGGTTGGGGGGAGGCCTTGAGGGTGCTGAGGAGGGGGGTGGTGAGGAGCGCCTCGCCGACCCGGTTGTCGATACGGACGAGGAGGACGCGCTTGGGGGAGGGGAGGGGCGCTCCGGCCTTCCGCCGGCGACCAGGGCGCCAGAGGAGGACGGAGGCCACGAGAGCGAGTGCCAGCTTCGCCCAGGACTCGAGCCGCTTGTGCCAGACCATCGGGGGGCGGACCATAGCAGAGAGGATTCGCGCAGGTGGCTTGACCTGTTGGCCGGAAGCGCCTAGCAAGCCGCCAATGCTGAAGAGCATGACGGGATTCGGCGCGGGACGCGCCCGGGTAGGAGACGAGGAGTTCTCGGTCGAGCTGCGCTCGCTGAACCACAAGTTCTGCGAGGTGAAGGCACGGCTTCCGAGGGAGCTGGCGGCGCTGGAGTCGGTGGTGGTGAAGCAGGTGAAGGACCGGCTCGCCCGCGGCTCGGTGGAGGTCTTCATCAAGCGTCAGACGGCGACGGCGGCCGGGACGGTGCCGGTGGTGGACGTGGCGCTGGCGAGGGAGTACGCGCGGGCCTTCCGGGAGGTCGCTGGGGCGCTCGGGGATCAGATCGAAGTGGGCTGGGCCCATGTCGCGAACCAGCCGGGCGTGGTGCGGCTGGAGGAGCGGGGCATGGACGTGGAGTCGGCCTCGAAGGCGGTACAGGAGGCGCTGGCACAGGCGTTGGGCGCGCTGGAGCAGATGCGCCAGGTGGAGGGAAGGGCCATCCAGGCCGACCTGGAAACCAGGCTGGGGCTCATCGAGCGCTGGAGCCGGGAGGTGGCGGAGCTGTCGCCCCGGTCGGTGGAGGAGTACCGGCAGAGGCTGGCCGAGCGGGTGGCCGAGCTGGCGCGTGGCATCTCCGTGGACGAGCAGCGACTGGCGCAGGAGGTGGCTGTGTTCGCCGAGCGGACGGACATTGCCGAGGAGATGACCCGGCTGGCGAGTCACCTCGAGCAGTTCCGTCAGCTGATAGCGGGGAGCGAGCCGTCGGGCCGTCGCATGGATTTCCTCGTCCAGGAGATGCACCGCGAGGTGAACACCACGGGCTCGAAGAGCCAGCACGCGGAGATCTCCACGCGAGTGGTGTCGATGAAGGCAGAAGTCGAGCGCATCCGCGAACAGGTTCAGAACGTCGAATGAGCGAGCCCACTCCATTCCAGCCTGGCATCCTGCTCGTCCTCTCCGCTGCGTCGGGGACGGGAAAGACGACCCTGGCGCGCCGTCTGCTCGGCGAGCTGCCGGACGCCATCTTCTCCATCAGCGTCACGACCCGGAAGCCGCGAGGCCGGGAGCAAGACGGGGTGGACTACCACTTCGTGGATGTCGCTTCCTTCCAGGAGCGGATCGAGCGGGGCGAGTTCGTCGAATGGGCCGAGGTCCACGGCCATTTCTACGGGAGCTCCCAGGCGGTGGTGGAGGAGGCCCGGGCACGGCGGGGCGTGGCCATCTTCGACATCGACGTGCAGGGCGGGCATGCGATCAAGCGCAAGCACCCCGACGCGGTGCTTGCCTTCGTCCTGCCGCCCTCGATGGATGAGCTCGAGCGGCGCCTGCGCGATCGTGGGACGGATTCCGAGGAGACCATCCGCCGCCGGATGCTGGCGGCTCGCTCGGAGATCGAGCGGGGGATCGCGACCTACGACTACATCATCGTGAACGACGACTTCGAGCGCGCCTATAAGGACCTGCACTCGGTGGTCATCGCCGAGCGCTGCAGGCGGGGGCGGGTGGATCTCGCGAAACTCCGGTTGGAGATGCCTGGGACCTCGGACTCGGGGCGCTGACCCCGAGGGAATGTCTTGAGCGCCGGGTGTGGTTTCCCCCACACCACCTCGAACCGGAGCTGGATGAGCTGACTGCGGGATGTGCCGCGGAGACGGTGAGTCCGGGTGGGGCGCACAGAGCGGTGCAGGTGAAAGAGCTTGCGCCGCCTGATCAGTTGGTGGATAAGCCGCCTCACCTGACGGCGCGGTGTCACACCGGTGACACTTCAGCGACGTGGGGCTGTTCTTTTGAGCATCAATATGACCGAAGGCTGGCGTCTCCACGCTGAAGGATGAGCGGGGTAGCGAGCCTGAACGGGACAGAGCGGGTCGATGAAGTTGACAAGTTCTGAACGCGGTCCTAGATACAGGGCATCTCGGCGGTGCGGCTGAAAAAGCCCATGTCGAGCGGAACCGACCGGCTGAAATGAGCGGTTGACTCCACGGAGCGGTGAGGTAGAAGCCGCGCCCCTCGGACGGACAGGCGAAGTCGCACTGGCGACGGAGTCCCCCGGACGAAGCAGTGACAGACGAAATACGAAGTCGACGAAGCGAGTTGACTCCCAACGCGGTGGTGGTAGAAGCCGCCGCCCTCCGAAACGGCGAAAGTCGCATTGGCGACAAAGCCGGGTTGGCGGGAAGAAGAGAGTCGACGAAGCGAGTTGACACGGGAAGCGGAAGCGAAGTAGGTTCCGCGCCCCTCCTCGAAAAAAGGAAGAAACAAAGCGCTCCGGCGCGATGTTACTTCCCAACGAGGCGAAGCGGTGAAGCGAAGCGGCAACGGCCGCTTGACAGAAAAGCCGCTCCGAAATAAAGAATGCGGCCCCCGAGGTTGAATGGGGTGCAGCTGAGAAACACAACGTAGCAGAAAGTCGCCCCAGCAACAAGCGACTCGGTCTTTGAAAACCAAATAGCAAGCCCAAGAAGACAGATTGCGGAAACCGCAGTCAATTCTAAGCGGCACTCCGGAGCGAGTCGGCGTGAGTCGATTCCAGGG